>JAUWOI010000304.1 GCA_030612185.1 Anaerolineae bacterium | reverse complement strand
AGCGAGTTGCCAAATACAACTCCAGCTTGCGGGCAGCGGTCAAACGCGGACGACGTTCAGTTTTCGACATGGTTAGATTTCCTTTCGGGCACCATTTGAAGCCAGTGTGGTCGGGTGGCTGCGCTGTGGGAAGATTCGTGGACAGCAAACTGCGCTGCCCCCTCTTCCCCCAGCGCCTACTGCTACTGCCCTCCCTACTCTACCACACTTCTCAAATTAGTACTCCAAAAGGCGACACCTTTTAGCTTAACACAACGGTAACGATTGATGCGGATCAACTTGCTTTTCTTCAACCCTCTCTTTTTCGACTTGGCCGTTTGTGCTCGGGACGGTGTTTGTGTAACGTTAGCCATTTCATTCCTCCTTCCTGTTGACACGCTCAAAACAAAAGTCGCACACCTTATCACCGCGCGCGAGCGTCCCCGTGCGGATGAACCTCGCCCCTATTTGCGCGCATAGTCCAGGAAAAAAGAGGTCGTCGCCGTAACAACTCGGCAAACATGCCGCGCCCCAGCCCGCTTCGTCCGGAATGGAGTGATACGCGCAATAGGTAACGTCGAACCGATAGACGTCGGGCGTGTCTTCCACAGTCTCAACCTCGTGCAGCCCTGCGGCTACATTAGCCATGTTCCCCGCTTTCATAAACTCTTTGAACGCAACGAACGGGTCGCCGCAGGCTTTCAACTCGTCCGCGCTGGGAAATATGAACGCCATCAGTTCCGCCGCGATACTTTCCACTACTTCCATCTGAATCTCTAACGCTTTTTCCGCGCCCACCGCCCGCGCCATCGCCGCAAAGGTCGCCGCGCCGTTGATACGCCCTTCCAGGAATGCCTGGCTGGTCAAGCCGTGCTCCTGCGCCACGATATAATCGTGCGCCAGCAACCGTTTCCGCTCGCCTGGCAGCGCCCACATAAACCGCGCCAGTCCCAGCAAGCCTGCGCGGCGCGACATGATTCTCATGGATGCTTTTTTAATCTGACCCATGACATCGGCGGGAATCGCGTCGCCCGCGTCTGCCAGCGACAGCCCATAGTTTTTCAAATCCTCGATCTTTGTCACGTCTCATCCTCCTTACTCCTCCCAGCGTTGTTTTTACCTTTCCACAGGCTCTATCTTGGTCTCGACGATGATGTCGCTATTACGAATGGCGGGAACCCACGAAATCCAGCGCAGCCAACGCCAACGCTCCAGATGCTGTCGCATCATGGGCCAGGCGTGTATCAGCGTCAGTCCCAAGGCGGCCACGTCTCGTTCGTCTCTGACAAACCACTTCATCGCCGCGCCAGACCGGGCAGCGCCCTTTGCCGCCATTTTCTTTGAAGACTGTCCGAGAACCTCTATGGCAAAGGTGGCGCCCAGGAAACATTCGCGCATCCGCCTGACCAGACGCCTGACGTCCGCCGGAGCAAAGTAGTTCAATAATCCTTCTGCAATAAACAGGATGTTTTCTGGTGGCGCGTCGGGCAACTGCTCCATCCATTCAAAATCCAGCGCCGAGCAGGCCATAAACGTGTGCTCGTCCGATTCAACGTCGAGTTGACGGCGGATGTCTATCACCTCGGGCAAGTCCAACTCGACCCAGCGCGCGCGGCCTCGCCCAACACGATGGTAGCGCGTGGACAGCCCCGCTCCCAACTCGACGACCAATGGGTTGTCGTGGGTGGCAATGTGCCGCCGCGCCACGTCGTCGAACAGTTCGGTGCGCACGGCGATGCCAACCTGGTAATTCCAGGCGTACCATTCTTCCAACTCGGCGTCCCAGGGCAGTCGTTTGATCCATTGCGCGGCGCGTTCGTCGCGGAACAGGCCGTCGGGACGGGCATGCTCATCGGCCCGTGCCCGCAGGGTAAAGATCATCGTGCGCGGCACGCCAGACAACTGCTTCTCACTCATTGAACTTCCTCGATGTTTCGCATTCTGTCACCTCCTGAACCTGAATACTGGCCCCTTTTGATCAACCAGCGTGAATAAGTTTCCCTGCGTTATGACGTCCAGAAACTCGTTCACGTCCAGGTGTTCGGCGGTAGCGCAAAGACGGCCATCCGGTTTCAATACGCGGTGAAACTCCTCCATCAGGCTGCCCCTGTCTGTTATGAACTGGAGTACGTCGTACAAGAAAACGACGTCTACACTCTCGTCTGGCAATCCTGTATCCCTATCCGAGAGAATCGTTTTGACGTTGGCAAGCCCTCTTTTCCCGGCTTTTTTCTCAATTGTCTTTATGCACAAGGGGTGGATGTCCAGAGCGTAAACGACACCGCCATCCCCGACGATTTGGGCAGCGGGTATGGTGAATACTCCTACCCCACACCCGTAATCCAGCATGGTCTGCCCTTTTTGGAGCCCAATCTCACGCAGGATTCTGGCTGGATTCACGAACATGCCGCGTATTCTCAACACCGACGACATGATCACAAACCCAATAGCGGGCATCATCAGCCTGCCCTCCCCGCGTTTGAATATCAGGCCCCTGAACATCAGAACGCCCAAAACGAGTTGGGCAATGGCAAACCCCTCCATCGTCACAAAGGGCGCCCTTCCCCTGGCCAGAAAAGCCTCGAATCCAGAATGACCGATCATGGCAACAGGAATGAGCGGGATGACGATCAACGGTATCAAAGCAGATAGCCAATGACCGGTGGGCTTCCCCGTCCCCCCGTATTCTTTGCGGGCCAGGAGCGCAGATACGCCCGATAGGATGCCAATAACCATCTCTAAACCTATCGCGTTGATACAGCCAATGCCGCTGGCGTAGTAGATGCCCATCACTGCGGGGCATAGTAGACCAAGCAAGATGTAGAAAAAGTACTTTTTCATCTCTATCTCCTTTGAGGCACGCGGCAACACTCAAACCATGTCCTGGTTCGAGAACCCGCCTTGGTGAAACGTGAGGCTTACCCGCTCTGCAGCCTGCTTGACTTATAGGCTCGATAACTGAAGTAGATCAACGACAAAGTGATCCAGCCGTTAAAGTAAGGGCGGTTCTGGAATGGAGCGATGCCAAACAGGAGCAGCACCAGCGGAAACAGGTTCAAAACTCCGAGGATAACAGCCAGAAGGTAACCTGTTCTCCAATTAGTCAGGCACAACAGGCCGATGACAGCCCAGGCGATAGTAAAGGCCACGATGATGGCGAACGCCGGCATGGGATGCGTTTGGGCAAATATCCTCGAGCCCTCGAACTCGAATATGATCTTGAAGAGAATCTGGGCCACGATAAAGGCGATGGTCGCCTGCGCCTCCATTGAGAATCTGTTCGTGAATTTCATTGTTTGTTCCTCCTTACTCAAGTGTCCAAAGGCGATTTCGTACCACTACTTTTTCCGCGCCGCCGCCCGCGCGCCCTTGACCGTCAGCACCCACACGTTACCCCTGGCATCTGTGGCGCAACTGCCGCCCAGCGGGCAATGACAGCACAGGCTCGTATCGCAGACCCCACCAACCGGCGCGATGTACCCCATCCGCACCAGGTCTTGCAGTATTTGCTCCAGCAGACCTGTGCTCACGCTCAGTTGGTGGGTGAAGGTGGCGTATGAGTGTATGCCACCCTCCGCCCCAAGGCCAACACAGTATCAGACCTCGGAGGTTGTGAAAACCTCCGAGGTCTTGGACGCCTCACATCACCAACCGGGCGACCTGGTAGACCAGGATGCCCAGGGCAAAGGCGATGACGAACAGGTAGGCCAGGATAGCGAGCGCCCACTTCCACGACCTGGACTCTTCGACGATCACCCCTAACGTGCCCAGACAGGGGATGAACAACGTTTGTGTGGTCAGGTAGCCCAGCGCCGCCGCGGGAGTCATGGCCGTCTGCAACGCTGTCATCAGCCCGGCCTCGGTATCTGCAGCGCCGAGCAACACCGCTATAGACGCGAGGGCGGCTTCTTTGGAGACGAACGAGGTGAACAACGCCACGAGCATTCTCCAATCCAGGCCCATCAGGTTCCCCAGCGGAGTCAGGGCGTGTCCTATCGTTGCCAGTATGCTCGTCTCGACGTCACCGTTGGGAAAGTACGAGAGCGCCCAGATCCCCACCGCCACAGCCAGTATCACCGTGCCCGCCTTTGTCAGGAACTGCCTGGCCCTCTGCCAAACGAACGTACCGATCGTGCGCAAGTTCGGGCGGTGATAGAGCGGCAACTCCATGATGAACCCAATTCGCTCGCCAGGCAATACCACCCGGTCCAGCAGGATGCCGGAGAGAGCCATTACCGCCAGCGCGCCCAGTAGCATGCCCAACACGACCAGCGTCGCACTGCCAGGGCTGAAGAAGATAGGCGCGTAAAACATGAGCGTCATCGTCATCGCCATACACGGCACGAACGGCATCAGCAAGACCGCCTTCAGGCGCGCCCGCTCCGTCTCGATCACCCGCGTGCCCATGACCGCCGGCATGTTGCAGATGAGGCCCATCAGCAACGGCAAGAACGATTTGCCGTGCAGGCCGATCCTGTGCATGGCGCGGTCCATCACGTAGGCCACTCGCGCCATATAGCCGATGTCTTCCAGCAACCCGAACAGGGCGAAGCAGACGATCAAGAACGCGAGGAACGCCAGTACTGCCCCCACACCGAAGATAACCCCTTCCACCACCAGACTGGATATCCAGGCCGGGGCATTCGCCAGCAGTGGTGCGACAATTAAACCTAGCGACGAGATGCCGTCCATAATCCCCATTGAGATTGGCATCCCGATGGCCATTGCCGCTACGATCACAATGATCAAGATGCCCATCATCGTGAACACGCCCCAGACCGGGTGCGTGGCGATGCGGTCGAACCGGCGCGTGCGGGTGATGGCGCCCGCTTTGGGGCGCTCGACCGCGGCGCGGGTCGCGCGCTCGATCCACTCGTAGCGCCCGCCAGCCACGGCCAGTTGGGCGTCGTCGTGCTCCCGCAGGAGGTCCTCCACCTTTGCCCAGCGCGCCGGGCCCAGGTTCTCTTTCATCATATCGGTTACGACCCTGTCCCCCTCCAGCAGTTTGAGGGCCACCCAGCCCTCAGGGTAGGGGGCCGGGACGCTGCCCGCGATCTGGGCCTGCACGTCGTCCAGCAGGGCGCGGTGATCCTCCTGTATCTCCGGCTTGCTGGGCGCATACCCCACCCCGTCGTGAACGAGGTCGTCAACGACTGCCAACAACTCTTTCACACCCTGGTTCTTCGCCGCCACCATCGGCACCACCCTGATCCTCGTCGCCTGCGCCAGCGCGATGGGGTCAACGGGGCGACCCTCCTGCTCGGCCACGTCCATCATGTTTAAGGCGATGATGACCGGCACCGAGAGCGGGAGTAGTTCGGTCACCAGGTACAGGTTGCGCTCCAGCATCGCCGCGTCCGTCACCACGGCCACCACGTCGGGCTGCTCCTCGATGATGAAATTGCGGGCGATGAGTTCCTCCGGCGAGTTGGCCGTCAGGCTGTAGGTGCCGGGCAGGTCTACCAGGCGATAGGTGCTGCCGTCGTAGGTGACGGAACCGGTCTTTTGCTCCACCGTCTTGCCCGGCCAGTTGCCCACGTGCTGCTTGAGACCGGTGAGCACGTTGAACACCGTGGACTTGCCCGTGTTGGGCTGCCCTGCCAGAGCGACGGTGATCGTCTTTTGCTGTTCCATTTGACGTATCTTCTCAATATTCCGGGGTAGAGTCGGTTCTTGCAGATTTCTGACGTTTCTTTGACGGCAATCTAACGAGCGCGTGGTACAATCACGACAATTGTCTCTCAAGCAGCACACGAACCGATCTTGTGGAGTGAGTACAT
>JAUWOI010000482.1 GCA_030612185.1 Anaerolineae bacterium | reverse complement strand
CTGTTTGGGGGGCACGGCCCCGGCGGGGTGGCAGTGGCTCTCCCTCGCCCCAGAGGAAGAGATGGCCTGGGGGACCGGGGAGCCAGGTGGCGTGGAGCACCTGCCGCCCGGGCAGGTCACCGTTGGCCGGAGGCGCAGCAGGGACGGGCTCTGCTTGAGGTGCTGTCGTCTGCTCGTCTGCCGGTGCCGCCAGCCGTTCCCGCACCTGCGCCAGTGATGTCGCGCCAAAGCCGCGCAGGGCCAGGAGTTCGGCGTCGCTGCGTGAGGCCAGTTTTTCCGGCGTGGTGATACCGGCCCGCACCAGCGCGTTGCGGGCGCGGGCGGGCAAGTTCAGCGCGTCAATGGGATGGGTTGCGTTCAGGTCAGCCATGCGGTAATCAGTCAGTCGGGGGATGCCAGCCAGCGATTGCCCACAGGCGACGGGCAGAGACTATTTCAGGGTGATTCATGTTCAGCGCGGCGACGGTCGCCCGGCCTTTTGGCGTCTTTCCGCGAATGACTGCGCCCTCCTCGATCCATTCAAAATGGTCATCCCACCGTTCTGTCCGAGGGTTAAAGAATGGGACAGTCACTCCGCTTTCAGGATCAACCGCTTCGAGCCGATCTGCCTTGTGACTATTGCACGTCGGACACGCTAGAAACAGATTGTCCTCGTCATGCGTGCCACCCCACGCCTGAGGGATAATGTGATCAATCTCAAGCAGGGGCCCGATAATGCGTTGAGAAGTCAGGCAGTACCCGCAGCGAAAATGTGCAGTTTCGGCAACTCGCTGGCGGAGTGCTGCCGAGACACGCTTCACAGGTGGACTCATTCCAGTGGTGTGAATTGCTGTGGGTCAGAGACGTCATACCCGCGTTGTTTCAGCAGTACCGCCGCCTGCGCTCGGATGAGTAACGTTTCGCGGTAGAGTGCCAGCAAAGCCTGTTCCTCAGTCCGTTCCTCGTCCGTCAACCCTTGCTGCTGCTGCCGATGGTGCAGGGCTTCGAGGCGCTCCCGCTGATCGGGGGATATCGTCGCCCGGGCGGCTTGCCACAAGGCCGCGTCATTGAGGTAGGCCATTTGCGCCAGCGCCGCTCGTAGTTTCTCCGACGCGGTATCCATCACCGGAGCAACGGCTGTGACCGCCTCAATCAATACCTCGTCAACTGGCCGTTGTGCCTTTTCCGCTGCCCGCTGAATCTGTTTATAGACTGTTTTGGGTAAATTTAGCGTGATGGCCTGAATCGCCATTTTTCACCCTCCGGTATAGATCATCCATTTCTAACGTGCTACTGCGATTATACCCGTTTTCCCTCCGGTGACAAGATTCCGCTCACCCCCGCCGCGTTGAAATCAATGCTGTTGTGTAGTATAATACGGGCAAGTTACCGAGAAAGATAGATGAAATCCAATCTAAACATCAGGAGGCTGGAATATGGGAACCTCATTGGCGATGCGCGATATTCGGCGCATGGAACAGCTTTATGTGGCGGGATTTCAAGGTGCTTTTCTGGACAACGCTCTGCGCAAAGTCATTGACCGTCAAATTGCCCGTGACGAAGCCGACCTGAAGCGAGTGGAGCAAGCAATGGCCCGTTTTGAACACCAGTACGGGCTGAGTTCGGACGAGTTCTGGCAGCGTTTCCAGGCCGGGCAGATGGATGACACTGCCGACTTTATGGAGTGGAACGTCTTCTGCAAGATGCACCAGCGCCTTATTTCTCGCCTGCGTATTTTGCGCGGTGACGTTGTTCATGAGTGACATCGCGGCCTACCTTGCCGAGATTGAATGGGCTTTGATCAGCAGCCCAGTCATCGTCGAATACCATGTTGTCCATTCCTGGGCCAACACCGACGATGGATATATTCGGATTCGGGCCAGACTGACGAACGACGATTTTCTGGAGGCAGCAGAGCACTTTGTCCTCCAAGAAGGACAAATTGTCACGACCGACTATCGCCATCAATGGATGTCGGGAGACAAAAGCGCGTTGCGACGGCGTTGGGACAGCACTCCCGACCACCCCGAGTTGGCAAACTTTCCTCACCACGTCCACATTGGGGATGAGAGAACTGTACTCCCCAGTCGTCCTATGAGCCTGATCGATCTGCTACGGATGATTGAAAACGAACTCTGCCCAGAATAGCCACGCCAAACGCACCAGATTTGATTACTGTTCGGGTTCGCGTACTTGCATGCCGGTCGTCAGTGTCAGCAGAGCAGATTGGGGCAGGATCATCCTGCCCCAATCTTGTGTCTAACGGCTCCTCAAGTGGGGACGAGATCGCTCCGTCCCCACTATGCGTGCTAATTGTTTCGCAACACCAGCGGCAGGTAGACAGTGTGCTTCCCAAAGAGGGCAAACCGACTCAGGTGGCAGATGGGCACGGCAAGCCAGTTCTCACCAGGATGGCGGTCGTAGGGGCCGCAGGCCGCATCCTGCCACGTGCTCGTGCTCTCGTTCCAGTACTCCAACACCAACGTGCCCTCGTCCAGTCCGGCAACATCGGCGTCAGTGTAGTGGAGGGTGACAGTGACCGGGACGCTGAAGGTGAAGCCAGACTGGAGCGACCCGCCCTGATATGCCTCTAGCTCAAAAGCATGCCCGGCGAAGGAGAAGCCAGAGGGAACCGTGGTTGCCTCCACCGGCGTGTAGACCAGCGTGGTTGGCTCCGTCACCGCGCCGGCAGGCACCTGGATGACCGTGGGACTGCCCTGGGTATCGGTGTAGACCAGGGTGCTCTCGGTGCTGGTGGGAACGGAGGTGGCGATGATCTCATCGGCCCCCAGGTCCGGGGCGGAGCCGTAGGGCCGGTGGTGGCCATCTACGTCGGTGGTCACCCCGGCGTCCACGCCTCCGTCAATGGCAGCCGAGGCACCGGTCAAGTGGTAGCCGTCGGGGGCGAAGGCCGGGTCGCCGTTGCGGTCGTTGGTGTGGACAACATTGCCGCTCCAGTCGGTGGTGTTGGCATGCCACAGGGTGGCATTGAGCGTGGCCGTATTGCCGGCCGTGACGCTGATGCCTACGCTGTGGCTCACCAGGATGGTGTTGGTCAGCACGACGGCACTGGGTATCGCGCACCATCTCTGGGTGACATAGACCCCGCTGCCGTGGCCGCCGATATTGCGTGCGATGGTGGTGTGTAGCAGACGAGGGGAAGAGCACATGATGTACAGCCCGCTACCTGCGAGGTCCGCCTGATTGTCGGTGACGATGTTGTTGGTCAACGTGGCGTCGCTTGTGTGCAGCCACAGCCCGCCGCCGACGTCTTGGCCGCCGCTGTTGAAGGTGATAGTGTTACCGTTGAGCGTGGCGTCGCTGTGGTACAGGACCAGCCCGCCGCCACCCCAATCGGCAGTGTTGGAAGTGACAGTGTTACCACTGAGCGTGGCGTCGCTGCCCTCCAAGAACAACCCGCCGCCAGAGCCGTTGGCGGTATTGGAGGAGACCGTGTTCCCGTTGAGTATGGCGTCGCTGGAATACAGGTACAGCCCGCCGCCTTCGTAGTACTCGGCGGTGTTGGAGAAGATGGTGTTGCCACTGAGCATGGAGGCACTGCGATACAGGAACAGCCCGCCGGCGTCTTTGGCAGTGTTGTCGTACACCCAGTTGTCACTCATAGTGGTCGTGGCGTAGAGCACGTATACCCCACCACCCATATCAATAGTAGTCTCCCCAGGCGTAGGATAGCCGCCCAACCCGGCCGCGTCGCCGCCAGTGATGCGCAATCCTTCTATGGTGGGACTGATG
>JAUWOI010000486.1 GCA_030612185.1 Anaerolineae bacterium | reverse complement strand
TTGAAAGCACCGAGGAAGAAGAGCAGTTCGCGTGGCACTACGAGGCCCTCATCGCCGACCGGGACGTCCAGGTCACACTGCCCGAACGGCCCGGCTTCGCCCAGCGGGTGGAACGGCTGCAGGAACCGCTGCGCAGGCTCTCCCTGGCCTCGCCCTTACTGGTCGCTTTCTTCGTCGCCTGTCTTGCCGGCTTGCACCGGCTGAGCGGCATGCGGCTGCCTTTCCTGCACTACTTGCTGGCTGGCATTGGCTTCTTCTTGTTCTACCCGACGCTGACCTTCCTCTGCGGCGTGCTCGACCTAGCGCCGGCTGCGGGCGTGGCCCTGGTTGTCGTCACCGTTCTGTTACTCACCTTCCTGGCCCATGTGGCCGGTTGGCGGCGCACCTGGTGGCAAACGCTTCTCCTGATCGCCATCTTCCTCGGTCTGTTCTCGCTGGGCACGATGAGCCGCTGGCGTGGGTTGCTGCTCACCACGGGTGGGTTGCTGCTGGTAGGTGTGTTCATGCAACTCATAGCCCGGCAGTGGCTGCAGCGCCCCAGGGAAATGCAGTCCGCGCTCCAGGAAAGCCCAGCGGCCGAACCGGAGCAGGAGACGGGGGTGATCCCGGCCACAACGAGCCCTGAGTCTGCGACGCCACGTCCGCCATCCCGCTACTGCCCCCACTGCGGTGCGCCGCTCGACGAGACGTTCGCCTTTTGCCCGGCCTGCGGTCGCGACGCTCGCCTCTTCCGCCGCTGTTCCGCCTGCGGAAGCGAGCACTACGTCCCACCTGAAGCCGACCTGAGTCACTGCCCAACCTGCGGCAATCCATTGACACCCAACGTACGTGAAAAGCGTGAAGAAACGTCTCATACACATACGCTGGCCAAACGACCGGACGACGCAAAACGCAAAACGTAGAACGTGAAAACACCAGTCGCACTTGCACACCTGCAAACTTGCACACTTGCAAACTTGCACACTCTCACACTCGGAGGTGAACCATGCAAACCCGAAACAACCTTGGAAGTGCCGTCTTCCTCGCCCTCATCGCCTGCCTGCTGGCCTGGAACGGGATTATCGTCCGGCCCACTGCCGTCGCGCAGATCCCGCCCGAGCCGGTAGCCGCAGGCTCCATCAGTGTCAGCGGCTCCAGCGCCATCCGCGTGCAGCCCGACCGCGTCGTGATCGTCTTCGGTGTCGAGACCTTTGGCAAGACGCCTCGCGTTTCCCAGACACAGAATGCGCGCCTGAGCAAAGAAGTCCTCGACGCCATCCGCGCCTACAGTATCGCCGAGCGCGACATCGCCACGGCCCACTTTACCCTCCAGCCCGAATACGAAAACGGCTACCCCCGCCACATCGTCGGCTACTGGACGCTGAACACCATCGCCGTCACGCTGCGCGACGTCGAGAAACTGGAGCCGGTGCTGGTCGCCGCGCTGGAGGCGGGAGCGACTGCTGTGGATGGGATCGAGTTCTCCATCACCAATCTGCGCCAACTGCGGGACGAAGCCCGCGAACTGGCGGTGCAGGCCGCGCTGGAGAAGGCTGCAGCGATGGCCGCCGCCGCCAGTCTGGCGCTGGGTGACGTGACGGACATCTGCGAAGGCTCCGGGCACTACGGCTATTTCGGCTCGTGGCGCGGCAGCCGCCAGTGGACGAACTACCAGAACGTCGTACAGGACCTGGCTGCTGAAGGCACGATCACGCTCGAAGACGGGAGCATCAGCCTGGGCCAGATCGTCGTGAAAGCACAGGTGAGCCTCACCGCCGAACTTGTGCCTGAAGGCCTGAACTAATCGGCCCTCATCCCCAGCCCCTTTCCCAACCCTGGGAGAGGGGAGCAGACGTCCCTCCTTATCTTCAATGAGGTGTTGCATCGAACGGTGCGTTCTCCCCCTCTCCTGACATCGGGAGAGGGGGCCTGGGGGGGAGGGCGCATTTGCGCCATTACGAAGTTTGTGGTACAAATACACCACCGGGGCGCTGGCACTTGAATCCGTTCGTTTCTCAATCCGCTGTAGAATTCCTCCCACCACTCCCCTTCATCGCTGCAACTAGTCAGGAGTAAAGGAGTACAGAATGAAAAGCAGACACCTTTTATCCGCAGTCGTCTTGGGGTTGGGCCTGACCATCGTCCTGCTGTCCCTCATGACCCATCCCACTCCCGTTGCCCTCGCTGACACCGCCACATACTACGTATGCGCAGGAGCCACCGGCAACTGCCTCTCCACCGCCACCCCCTGCGGCAGTGTCCAGGACGCCATCAACCTGGCCGGTGACGGCGACGAAGTGTGGGTCGCCACCGGCACCTACGTCGAGAACCTGGTCGTCACCCGCGGCCTGTCGTTGCGCGGCGGGTGGGATGCCTCCTTCGCTGTCCAGGCCCCCGCCACCTACCCGACCACCATTGATGGCAGCGGTGACCACGTCATCTCGGTGACGGTCGAGACCGGCTCTGCGCTGATCGAATGCTTCACTATCCGAAATGGTCGCGATGGTATCCATCTTTACACCGGCACCATCACGGTAGCCAGAAACACAGTGCGCGATGTCAGCCGGCAAGGGATTGAGATTGAAAATGGTCAAATTCTGTTGGAGGACAACTTGTTCACCGACATCGAGCGGGAAGGCATCGAAATAGACGGTGGCACAGTGACCGTCCTATCCAACACGGTGGACGGTGTTGGGCGCCACGGCATCCTGGTCGAGGGTGGCGATGTCACCATTGAGGGCAACCTGATCCGCAACGTTCAGGGAGAGGACTACCACGGGATTCAGATCGAGGTGAGCGGCGTCGTCACGGGCAACGAGATATTCAACGTAGGAGACCGAGGCATTGAGGCCCGAGGTGGCGCGGTCGTGATCGTTAACAACACTGTCCGCGATACCGGAGGCGACGGCATCCGCACCGGCGCCACGAGCACCAACGTGGAGATCCGTGGCAACACCATCTCCAACATCGGCAACGACGGCATTGACGCACGCGGCGTGATGGTCACGGTCGCCAGCAACACCGTCAGCGCCTGCGCCGACAACGGCATCAAGTCCGAGGGTGCAAGTCACACCTTCATCAACGCCAATCAGGTCTACGGGGACGGCGACGCAGGCATAGATCTGGATAACGCCGGTACCTTTACCGTCACCAACAACGTCGTGGTCGACTCCAGCGTGGCGAGTGTACTGATCCAGAACGGCGCTGGCCTCCAAAACTTTCTCTACCACAACACACTCGTCGGCAGCGCGGCGGGGCAGCAGGGCACCGGTATCAGCGTCACAGTGCCCGGCATCACGATCACCCTCGTCAACAACATCGTCGTCAGCCACAACATCGGCATCACGGCGACGCCGGGGGCCACGCTGGTCGTGAGCGGCACGCTACTGTGGGGCAACGGCGAGGATCCGACCGGCGGTACTCTCCTGCTTCCGCCTTTATTCGTGGCTCCTGCGCAGCAAAACTACCACCTCCGGCCCGACTCGCCCGCCATTGACGTCGGGATTGACGTCGGTGTGACCAGCGACGTGGACGGTGACTCCCGGCCTATCGGTGACCTTCCCGACATCGGCGCCGACGAAGTCCGGCTCAGGAACTTTCTCCCACTCGTGCTGCGGGATTGTTGACCTGATGGCACTCTGCTAATGATCAGACCTGACAGGTTTTTATCCAAGACTTGCTGTTCAATACAGTTGCCGAGTGACAAATGGGGCCTCAAG
>JAUWOI010000104.1 GCA_030612185.1 Anaerolineae bacterium | reverse complement strand
TAAGGGACGACGTTGGCCCCATACTGCTCCAGTTCTACGTCGCTGCCGCCCGTTGATTGTTTGGCAATCGCGGCGTCAATATTGTAGACTCTCCACGAACCGAGATAGTCGCTCAGTGTGCGAAGTTCTCCCAAGCGGCCGTAGGATGCCAATACCAACTCCTGCTCATCGTCGAACTCGGAGATGGAAGGGCCGAGGGCGTCGCTCCATTCAGATACGGTTGTCCCCTTCCGCTGGTAGCGCAACTCGATTGGTCGGTCAGTGTCAAAGAGGGGAAAGCCCCGTTTCAGTGGCCTGCCCGATGCGCGTTTGTAGACTACGGCATCCAGCGTTTCTGTCTGGACCTTGACTTCTTTGGACTGTGCCAACGCAAAGTGGTAGTGAACTCTCTGAATGCCCCGGGATTGATCTTCTCCCAACGTCAGGTCAATCCGAAATCTGTACGGCGTGCCCGCGCCAGGCTGGCGGGTGCGGACCTGGTACAGACCGCCAAAGTCCTCCATTGTCGCCGATAGGCCTTTGGGGCACAATCTGGCAATGAACGCGATCAGGTCTGTGAAGTTGGTCTTGCCGGTGCCGTTAGCGCCGATCAGCAGGTTTACCCGCCGGGGCGCGATGCTGAATTCACGCAGGCCCTTGAAGGCACGCACGTTTAGTTTAGTGATCATAATGCTTCTTCCTCTCGTTGTCCCACGTCTTAATCAGTCAATGGCGGATGTTGTTAACTCTTGCAAGGGCGTCACGATGACCTGATCCTGCAAATAGGCGGCGATGATTTCTTCCAGGGCATGCTTGAGCCGGCGGAATGAAGGTGAGCGTCCATCAACTAGCCCAAAATCCAGCGAGGCCGTCATTCTCACCTGATCCCGAGTCTCCGAGTATTTCCGCCCGGGCGGCAGACGCCGGCTGATCCAACCTTTTGCGCTGCGGGCCGACTCTACATCCCCCTCGTAAACGACACCTTCTGGGAGGCCCACCGCTTGTCCCACAGTCTCCAAACTCGCAAGAAACCATGCCTCGTACTCCCAGCGCGCTACAACGACGACAACGGGTTTATTGGGATGAATAGCGTTGATCCTCCGAGCCAGGTAGTGAGCGAGTGCTGGCGCGCAGTCATCTTCGAGCGCCTGACCTTCTGGCAGTCCTCGCACTGCGTCATTGTCGATCAAGACCAACACCGCCTCGCAATCCGGTTCAATCAGAGCATACTTTACAAACCTCTCAATACCATTAGGTGTCGTTAGACTCCCACAACCGTGCGCGTTCTTGGGCTTTGCAACCTCAAAATAGTAAGTTTGATGAACCTCACTAAACAAGCGGCGTAGGAGTAGCGGCAACGCTTTTACTTCGCCATCTCCCTCAACAATCGGGACCAGCTTAGGCATCATTGTTCGACTCCTCACCCTCGGGGTTCAGGGATGTAACCCTTCCGCACGGTGGATCTCACCTGCTGTGAACAAGCGTCTGCGGATCGCTTCACGCTGCGATTCGACAATGGGAGCGATGACTGTGACTCCATCGGCAGTACGCTCCACCGCGCGCAGAGATTCTACGTCAAAGCGGGTGATGAGATCGGGGCTGTGGGTCGTTACGAGAATCTGTGTACGTAGCCCAGCTTCCTGGAGCGCCTCAGCCAACACCGCTGCCGCACCGGGGTGGACTGCCGTCTCGGGCTCTTCGAACCCGACCAGGGTCGGCGCTTCTGGTTGGTAGACGGCCAACAAGATCCCCAAGACCTGTAGCGTCCCATCGGACATACTGCTGGCATCAAAGGATAGTTCCTTGTGCCCCACAAACGACTCACTGAAAGCCAATGTTAACGCACGTTGTGCTCGCCTCTTAGGAGTGATATCCCGAATACTGGGAACAATCTGGGAAACGGCCTGGACAATCCTGCGATAGAAGGATTCATCCTCGCCAATGAGTCGTTGCAAGACACTGACGGCGTTGTTCCCATCCAAGGCTAACTGATCTCCTCGACCCGACTCCTGCCAGGCCCTCAATGCATCCGGGGCAATGTTATAGAAGTACATCGCAGTCAGAGCATTGTACATCGGTGCAAAGCGCTTGACGCCAGACAGCAAAGGCAACGCCAGCCGATTCTGTGTCATCTTTGGTTCCGCACCCGCCACCGATTCAATCCATTTGCCGTGCCGGACGACGAAACGATGGACCGTACGCTCTGCCCTTGTGGTCATCTCACAGATTTCCTCGGGAATGGAGAACGTGTTGTCGGCTTTCAGCCTGAACCTGACGGAATAGATCCCAGAGAAAAGCCCCTCAGCCCTGGATTTGATATCCACTTCTATAGCAAGGATGGGAGCACGTTGGCCGGTGAGCGTTCGAACTTGCTTGACTCCTCCCCTGCTCCTGAACGCTTCCTGCGGTGAGGTAGTGAGTGACTGTTGCAGAAAGGCCAATACGTTCACAAAAGAACTCTTGCCACTACCGTTAGGACCCACAAGCACGGTCACTGGCTCCAAATCAACGGCGACGTTTTCCAAACTGCGAAACCCACGCACTACCACACGGGTAATCAAAGCCTCGGAGAATTTGCTCACAATTGGCCTCCTATAGTAACTCGGGTTGTACTGCCTCCGGTGTGGCGGGTCCGCCTCTCCCCCATGCCACCAGCACCTCCAGCAGAGTGCGTTCCTTGCTCTTGGGGGCGGACATCTCCAACACAGCCTGGGCCACGGCCCAGAAGAGGTCATTTTGAGACAACCCATGATCGCCCGCATAGGCCCGCAGTTTGGCCATGTCGCCCGATGCCCACAGCCACATCAGCCGGTGAAGCATATCGATAAGCGGCAGCATACCACTGGGATGGGGATTCCCCAAATCACTGCGCGTGCGTTCGTCCCAACGGGCCATACGTAGATCGCTACCCTTGGCTTTGACCAGGAAACCCCGCGGACCGCGCAGGTCGTTCAGATCGAGGCCGTAACCCTGAGAGAGAAGAATGGACTCCCCCACCGGGGCGCGCTCCATCCCAAAGTGGTCACGGTGAATGAGGTAGTAGCGGGTCCACTCGTCCAGCCCCTCGGTGGAGCGGCCTTTGAGGATTTGACCGAGAGCGAAATCCGCCACCAGGCGGCGCACCTCGCGCAGGAATTCGCTCACGGTGAAGGGTGAACCATCCAGGCGGCGCACCTCGTCGTAGGCGGAGTAGGACTCCAGCGCCGGGCCGACGGCCGCCCAGACAAAGTCGGGGCCGCTGATGCCCACGTCCCAAAAGTAGCGCAGCCGTTCGGTGATGCGCTCCTGCATAGCCCGCCGCACGGCTCCGAAGCGCCCCACGCCTGCGTCCTCGGGTCGCTTGCGGCAGACCAGCCAGATGGAGGAGGATAGTGCGGCGCTACCAACCGCGCGAGCGCGAGTCTGTCTCTCCGTATCAATGGGCCAGGATGCCGTTACGGTGAAACCAGCCCGGATCATAGCAGTGACCAGTGTCTCCCAGGCTTCAGGTTCTTTGTGAGCGAAGACGACGACCATCCGTCCGTCGGGGACCAGGGCTTCCCAAGCACGGTGAAAGGCATTAGCCATGCCTGCCTCGTATTCTTTCTTCCCCTTGCGTCCCCTCTCGCCAGTTTTGTGCTGCTGCACCAATTCGTCGACCTTGGGGGTGAGGGATGTTACGAAAACACTCGGGTACATATCCCCTGCAGTGCGGCGCAGCCAGACGTAGAATAAGTCAGATATGTCAGCGTAAGGAATAGCGTCATAGTAGGGCGGGTCAGTTATGATCGTATCTACCAGTTCACGAAATGGGTTGGTGGCTGATTGCTGCAGAACGGTCATCGCCCCATTATCACCGATGGCCTCTAGTGCGTGTTCCACGTAACGAGTTACCCAACCAAGTTGAGCTCCATAGGCTCCGCCGACATCATTCCCAAGTGCAATCTCGACAAAGTCCCAGGTCATTGGTAGTGCAAAGCGTGAGAAAGTACCAGCAGTTGCCTCTAGTCCATTGAGCCATCTAGCAAGAGTACTGTTGTAGTCTGCGACCTTGTCTAGCACTACTGCCAAGTATCCCCCAATTGCCTCTATCCACTCATCTGGACACCCTGACCGGTGCATCTCCTCGCGAGCCGCGCGAGTCCACTTGACGAAGGTGACCAGGGCTAGCAACTGGCGAGGGGTGAAGAGATCAGCCCAGGTTTTGAAGCCGTAGAGGGGCACGCGGAAACCCAGAATCTCCGGACCAGGCAGCGGTTCGGTGGGCAAGCCATACGGAATCTTTATCGCAGCCTCGGTTAGGGCGTCGGCGGCCCGCTCCGCCGCCACGATCTCCTCCGGCGTCGGCAGGCGGTACTCCTTGCCGTGGCCCGTGTCTACTACCACGGTGGTCATCCGCGCTCCCATTTTCCCTTCGTGACCACACTGTTTGATGTAGTCAGGAGTGAGCAACGTACCACACACAGAGCAACGGGACTTGGCCCCAGACATCGTGCCAGGGGGCACTTCATCCCTTGGGCCGGGCGTCCAAATCTCAAAGTCCACCCGGTGCTCCTCTGGATTGGGTATCAACCGTAAGGCGCGGCGACCGTTGATGACCACCCTTGTTGTATTGCGGGTGCGCTTGATCCGCAGGAAGTCGAGCCGGGCGCGGTTCTCGGGGGTGTCTGGCAGGGTCTTTTCGGCCTTCTTGCACAGCCAGAGGGTCTTAAGCAGGGGCACCTCGGCCCTGCACTTGGGATCGGGGCAGGGAACGGTGCGCGCCCAGAGGTAAGCCACCGTCGGTTGGCCGTCCACGGTGGGATAGTAGGGGGCCAATTCTTCACGGGCGTTCTCCAGCACCCACTGGCCCCAGTAGCGGACGTGTGCGGCCAAGTCGGCAGGTTCACAAGTCTGCAAGTCGGCAAGTTCCATCTGTCGATTCGCTGATTCGCTGATTCGCTGATTCGCTGACTCCGGCAGGGGCCAGGTCTTGCCCGCCAACCGCTGGGGGAACTCTAGCGTGCATTTGAGGATGAACCAGGCGACGGGGTTGTAGTCGTTGGCGATGACGTCGCAGCCCAGGCGCATCGCCTCCAGGGGGATGGCCCCGCCACCGGCGAAGGGATCCAGCACGCGGGGGGCGCGTCCACCGAAGGCCTTGCGGATTTCCTGACGGAAAAAGTCGAGCGCCGGGCCGTTCTCGCTTTTCCAGCGAGTGATGGATTCGATCTTCTTGCACAGTTCGGCGCGGCTGTGCTCGTCGCCGGGGTCGGGCATCAGCGCCGCGATGATGGCCGCACGGCAGGCAGCCAGCGGGCGGCGGGCGGGCCAGATATGCAGCGTACTAATATGCCCGTGGCGCACGTTCTTTTCGTGGCGGGAGTCCTCGGAGACTTTTTGAAGGGGGAAGGCTTGTTCGATTAGGCGACGATCTGTCATTCTTATCCCCCAACAGTCAGGTGGGCGAGCAGGTCGCGCACGTGCAACACGAACTCGCCTGGCCGCAGGACGGTGACATCCGGGTGGCCGGGTTGAAAATGGCGGACGTTGAACGTGACCAGCCACGGGCAGTGCTCGCGCACTGCTGCTACCAGGATGGGCAAGTCCTTGGGGTCGGCCAGGCCAGCGTGCGGCAAGAGGTCCGCTGGCTGCGGGTCGGGCACCACACGCAGGCACCGGCTGACGAGAAGCCGGAACACTGGCAGCGCCTGGGGCAATTTCTTGACCAGGTTACGCTCTGCCTCCACGATCACCTGCTCTGAGGTCAGGGCCTCGACCAGCGTGATCTCCGCCAGTCGCAGGACCACCAGGCTGGCGCTATGCTCGCTCGGCGAGGCGGCCCCGGCAAAGAGCACGTTGGCGTCCACAAAGACACGGGGCTTACGCGGTCTCTGCGTCGCCATAGTGCTCCAGGTGATATTGCTCGCGTTGCTCACGCAGACCGATCAGCAACTCCTCGACGCTCAGCCCGGCATCCCGGCGCATGCGCTCGATCTCGCGGGCCAGTTCCGGCACCATCGGCACCATCGGCGTGAGCACAAAGATACCCTCCAGATCCACCAGGCGGAAGGTGTCACCCGGTTGGATCGCGTATTTCTCACGCAGATCGGCGGGTAGCGTCAGCGTGCCCCTCTGTCGAACCTGAATGCTCGTTTCCATCGCTCGTTTCTCCCCTCGTATTTCTGAATATGCAGACATTCTGCATTATCAGTATACCATACAAGGCTGGGCAAGGCAAGAAAAGCCGTCGCTCAGTGGCTGGATCTGGCGATCCAGCCGGAGCAATCGGCCAACTACTGACGGCTAACGGCTGACCGCTAACTGCTAATACCGGCTGCTGCTATCACGTCGCTGGCGTTGATGCGCACCGCGCCGGTCTGGCGGGCCAGCAAACGGCCGAATGGATCGGGCACCTGGTAGAGCGAGGGTTTTGTGTCACAGTGGTAGACCACGTAGAGCCAGTAGCGGTCGGGATGGTTGACGGCCTGGGCCCACTCGTTGGCCGTCATCTCGATGGCCTGCTTCCCGCTGCGTCCTTTCACCTCCACGTAACGCATTGAGCCATCGGCGCGCAACACCTTCAGGTCAAAGCCGGCCTTCAGGTGTGGGTCAGAGACATCCTCTACCACGCTACCTGCCGCCTCCTCCCGCTGGCATACCAGCGTCATAGCAATCTTCTCTGACTGGACATCGCGGCACCGCTCGGCCTCCTCCGGCGGCACAGGTAGCACCAGGGCCTGAGCATAGAGACTGACCGGTCCCAACTGCAACCGCTCTGGGGCCGAGAGGAGGCGAGTTTCCGCTTCGCGTCGCTGGCGGTCCAGGTCGTCCAATTCCGCCTCGCACCCACGCAACTTGGTTGCAGCCGCCGGGATGCCTCTCTCCACCCGCTCCCTGAGCAGGCGGCGCTGGCGCATCAACTCGGCCTGGCGCAGGTTGTAGGCCACGCGCAGGTTGCGCCGCTGCTCTGGCAGGCGGGCTTCCTCCTCGCGGCAGTGACTCTGCAGCGCAGGCAGGCCCAGGTGCTCTATCAGGAATGCCTCCACTGGCCCCCGTTGGGCAGCCAGGTCCACCAAGTCAGTGGGAAGGTGATCCATCTCGGAGTTTGCCTCATCTGTCTCCAGCAATGTCATCAGCAAATGAGCGGGCATCTGCTCCATACGACCATCCGCATAACGACGTGCGCCCACGACCTGCTCCTCCACCACCTCCGGGACGTCCTCCGGCGCACCGTCGGAGGACTCTGGGTTACGCAGCAGGCTGACCCGGCCCAGGTAGAAGAGGTAGGGCTCCGCAGTATCCGGGTCGAGGTAGACAGCACCCCGGGCGGCCTCCGGCTCGTACCGGCCCAGGAAGAGATCCATCACCGCCTCGAAGACCGGTTCGCCTGGATAGAGGTAAATGGCCTTCTGTTCACTACCCCAGCCGGGGATAGCCAGTTCTCGCTCGAAGGTTAACTTATCCCGAATGGCCGGGGGGTAGGTCTCCAGCGCGCGGCGCACACCCTCAGGGCAGGGATCGAGGGAGAAGATATCCTCGATATTGCCACGGACGCCCACACCCACCCTCGGCGCTGCCAGTTCAAAGAAGCCTCGCACGTAGGCAGGCATCATACGCCGCATCTCGGCGATTTCTCGCTGCTGATGGAGGGCATCCAGCACGGCACGCACCTCGGCGATCTCCACCTTGCGCCGCCGCTGCTCCAGGGTGCGCTGTGCCTGCTCCGTGGTCAGCGTACGGTTCAATTCTTCTACAGTTTCCTTTTCCCGACCCTCGACGACCGCCTCGAAAATCAGGTCTTGCAGCGGACGTCCGCTGAACTGTTGTCCAATGACGTCGAAGACCTTGTCCGACCCCAATTCCTTTCGAATGCGTTGCAGTTTTTCCAGCAGCACCTTGAGGACACGTCCCTCGCGGGTGTCAGAGGCCACCACGTTCAGGAGTAGAACGGGATGCTCCTGCTTGTACCGGTGCACGCGCCCCATCCGCTGCTCGAGGCGGGCCGGATTCCAGGGAATGTCATAGTTGATGAGCAGCCAGCAAAACTGGAGGTTGATCCCCTCGCCTGCGGCGTCGGTGGCCACTAAGATGCGCGCGCCCTCGGGGTCGCGGAAGAAATCGGCCTGCTTGTCTCGTTCTTTGTAGTTCATCCCGCCGTGGATGCGGGCTAGTCTGCCAGTCAGTCCCTTGCCCTCCAGTCGTTCCAGCAGGAATTCCAGTGTGTCCCGGAACTCGGTGAAGATGAGGACTTTGGTGCCTGTGGTGAGCGGAGCCGAACCATCGGGATACGGTTCCAGCGCCTCCCACAACTTCTCGAACTTGGACTCCCTGCGCAGATCGTAGACGTCCTGGGCCAGCCGAACCAATTCCTTGACCTCAGAGAGTTCGGCCCGCAACTCCTCCACGGTGACTGCATCGGTGGCGGCTGCTATCTCTTCATCCTGCCGCTCTGACTCCTCCAATCCCTCGATCACTTCCTCCTCGTCCGCCGTCTTCTGGTTGCGGATGTCCTCGCTGGGCAAGGCTCGTTGGCGGGCCTCCCACTCCTCCTGGCTCAACAGGCCGGATTCCAGGTCGCGCAGTGCCTCAGCCAACTTTTGCTCTCGCCGTTGCAGGGAGCGAAGCATAGAGAGAGTAGAGGAGGCCAGCCTGCGCTGCAAGATGCTCATCGCGAGACCAGCCGCCGAGCGGTTGTGCAGTTTGGCGCGGTCATAGTGGGTCTGGCAATAGACGGTCACCCGGTCGTAGAGTTCCAGTTCCTGCTTGTTCAGAGGGTACTCAACGGTGTTACTGTCACGAGGTGGGTAAATGGTTGTGCCGTCGAAGTGGACCATCTCCTCCTTCATCCGCCGCAGGATGTAGCGTTGGCGTTGGGGGCGGGAGAATCTCTGCAACGCCTCTGGCGTGGAGAACAACTCCGGCTCCAGCAGTTGCCAGAGGAAATAGTAGGGATCGTCCTTGCCCATGTGGGGCGTAGCGGTCATCAGCAGCAGATGGCGTCCTTGCCGGGCGATCATCTCGGCGGCCCGGTAGCGCAGCGACTTGCCTGGGGTCAGATCACTCTCCCGCCAGGCGGAGAGTTTGTGTGCCTCGTCGAAGATGACCAGGTCGTAGGGAGGGGCAGCCTCGTAGGCTTTGTACATCCGCTCGCGGGCCAGAGTGTCCACACTGACGATCGCCAGGTTGTTGCGCAGGTCGTCGAAAGGATTGTAAATGTCGGCCACATCGCTCCCTGAGATGATACGGAAGCGAAGGCCAAAGAGGCGAGACAATTCCGCTTCCCAGTTGCCCACCAGGCCAGCCGGGGCGGCGACAAGCACCCGTTGTACCAGGCGACGCAGCAACATCTCGCGGATGACCAGGCCGGCCATGATGGTTTTGCCAGCACCGGCGTCGTCGGCCAGAAGAAAGCGCAGGCGGGGATGGTCCAGCATCCCCGGATGACCCTGGGGATGGTCATCGGTGGGCGGAACTCCATATACAGCGGCCAATTGGTGGGGCAGGAGGTCAATCAGCGAGGTCTCGGTGGCAAAGACGGGGTTGAAGAGGTAGGCATGCTGGAGGCGGTATGCCTCGGTCACCAGCCTGACCGTCTCCGGATCTCCCTGGAAGGCCGCCGTGCCAGCGTCGAGCACCTCGAAGCGTGACTCGATCTCGTCTACAGGAAAGGGCTGGCGGTCTACTGTGCCCGTCTGTGGGTCGAGAAAACTGAGGAAGGCGACGGAGCCGTAGACTTCCACCTGGTGGAGTTGCCGTTCCTGGCCCAGGCGGCGGTCGTAGAGGCGGGTGCCGGGACGGAGTTTAGTGATAAGAGTCATGATGAGTACCCCTGTCAAGAGTTGACCCTCGTGGATTATAACACCAGCGGCCCAAGGAAGCAACACGCACACACGTCTCGTACGGGAGATTCAGCCTCGACGATTCTATTCGGTGGATTGTCGCCAGAATTGCGCGTTGCGCGGGGATGAGTATAATAGTCATAGCAAGCGTTCATGCCTCCGAGGTTTGGGCTTTGGTTTCGGGTACGTCGCGGCAAAAAGGATGGCTCAGAGACCATCATTTGATGGGCGCATCAAGGAAACCTCGGAGGTCTTTGGAATCAAAGGAGGTGAACCAATGTCTAATGAGAGACCAGATCAGCCAGATCAGAAGGAGCAACCGCTGTACGCCTGGCTGCCGAAAGTGGCGCTCAAGTTCCTGGTCTTCCTGGCCTTCGCCTTCGTGCTCTTCAAGGCGGCGGCGGGGCTGGGGGAACAGGACCTGAGCAGCGGCCGCGTGTGGGTCATCATCGCGGGGATGGCGGGGCTGTTGCTCCTGCTGGGTGTTGACCGGCTGACCGCGCTGCGGGTCTCCCCCACCGGCGTGGAGGCGACGCTGAGCGAAGCCAAAGCCCACGCGCTGGAGGAGGTCGGCGCGCTGGAGGACCAGGAGGTGGCGGAGGCGGCGCGGGCGCAGATTCTACAGGCCGAGAGCCCGGCGCAGGTGGAAACAGCACGGGCGATAGCGGTCGAACTGAACGTCAATCGGGTGGTGGAGCGGATGAAGAAGGCCATCCGCGGCAGGCGTAAGTGTTACTTGCGCTACCGGCCCGATCCGGCGGGGCCGATGGAGACCTACCTGGTCGCCCCCCTGGAC
>JAUWOI010000551.1 GCA_030612185.1 Anaerolineae bacterium | reverse complement strand
GTACATTCGTACATTCGTAGATTCGTAGGAACGGATTGTGGGCACAGGCAGAACCGCCGCCACCTACGATTGCATCGCCGCCCGGTATGCGGCGCGGGTGACCTACCCGCTGGAGCAGGAACTGGCGCGCTTCAGGCAACTGGTGCCGACCGGTGGGTTGGTGCTCGACGTGGGATGCGGGCCGGGCCAGTATGCACAGGCACTGAAGGCGCGGGGGCTGCGCGTTGTGGGACTGGATCTTTCGCCGGGCATGCTGTGCCAGGCGCAGGCGACAGGGACATCCCGGCTGGTGTATGCCGACATGCGCCGCCTTCCCATCGCCGACGAGTGGGCCGACGGCTGCTTCGTCTGCGCCTCGCTGCTGCACCTGCCCCGCACGCAGGCCACCCAGGCGCTCTTGGAGTTTCGGCGCGTGCTACGTCCCGGCGGCGCGCTCTACGTCGGCGTGAAGGAGGGAGAAGAAGGTGAAGAATGGGTGGCCGACCAGGAAGGCCAGGAGCGTTTTTTTGCCTACTACCGACCGGAGGAGATTGACCGGTTGATTCGTGCAGCGGGCTTTGAGATCGTAGATGGCTGGATCAGCCCGCCGGGGAAGGGCCAGCGGCACAACTGGGTCAATCGCTTCGCGGTGGCACGGCCAGTTTACTATCGAGGGGCGTATCCTGCGGAGTTACGGCGTGTTATAGAGTAAGGAGACAGAGTGAGAGCATGGATCCAGAGGTCATCGCGATCATCGGGCTGTGCGTGTTTCTGGCGCTGTGGTACGGCGCGGGGCACTTGTATAACCGCCACCGTGGGCAGCGCCTTTTTCGTTGGCTGGAGACTGGACTAGATATACTGGGTGGTGAGAGAGAGGGCGGGTGGCTGGGATCACCTGCCTCTGGCGCACGCGTCAACGTCACCCACGCGGCTCCCCCCTTCCGGCGGCTAGAGATCGCTCTCCTGCTGGAGAGCCGCGAGATTCTGCTGCTGTGGTGGTTTGACCATTTGCGCGGAAAGCGGGATTGGCTTATAATAAAGGCGACGCTGCGCTCGCCGCGTCGAGGCGAGGTGGAGATCGTGCCCGCCAAAGGGCGGACGGCGCAGACCTTGCGCAAAGAACAAGAGCAGCCCTGGACGTGGCAGGAGGGCCCTCATAGCCTGGCCATAGCGTACCGGGGCTCAGGTGCACAGCGACAAGTGGCAGGACTGGCGTCTTGGCTGGAGGCGTATGGTGCGCACCTGTACCGCTTTTCCTGGCGCAAGACTGACCCGCACGTTCAATGGCAGATGAAAGTGGCCGGGTTGCTCGCTACATCCAGCGAGACGTTCTTGGCCGATCTCCAGGCCACGCTGGAGGAAGCGACGCACATTAATACCAAACATACGTGAGAACAACGAAATATATGACGCGCAATTAGTGGATGCTACTCGGGGGCGAAAGGAGGTACAGAGAAAGTCAGAGAAACTTAGAAAGAACCAAGACGTGTGTTCAAATCGTGTTTTTTCATCAGTCGCTTTCAAAAAGGAGGGTTATAAGCGATGAATTCGATTGTCGTACTGATCTTAGGAGCCCTGGGCATCGGCATTGGTTATGGTTGGTACGCACGACGCATTGACCGCGATATCGTCCAACCAGACCCGAACAAGGCTACTCCGGCTAAGATGTATATGGACGGAGTGGACTTTACGCCGGCCAGCCGCAACGTGCTCTTTGGCTACCAGTTCAAGTCTATTGCCGCGCTGGGTCCCATCACTGGTCCCATCATCGCCGTGCAGTGGGGTTGGTTGCCGGCGCTGATCTGGGTCATCCTGGGCACCTTCTTCATCGGTTGGGTCCAGGACTATGGCGCTATGATCATGGGCGTGCGCCGTGAGGGAGACACCATGGGCGCGTTGAGTTACAAACTCATCTCGCCCCGCGCCCGCAACATCCTCATGATCTTCATCTACTTCTACCTGTTGCTGATCATGGGCGCCTTCGGCAACCTGGTGGGGAAGAGCCTGATGGTCAACCCCAAGGTGCCCTTCGGCATGATTGCCGTGGTTCTGATGGGCGTCCTGGCCGGCCAGATGACCTACAAGTGGAAGCAGGACATCATCCTCACCACCGTCGTCACCGTCGTGCTTTCCTTCGTAGGCATCTGGCTGAGCACGCTGCCGGCGGTGTCCAACTTCTTCTCGGCCATCTACGGCCTGCCCGAGTCGCCTACCATCTTTCTGGACAATACGCAGGCGCAGGTTATCGGCACGCTGCTGGTGATTGTCTTCTGCTACCTGGGCTCGGTGCTGCCGATCTGGGCCTGGGCGCAGCCGGTCAACTACATCTCCTTCTGGATCGTCTCTCTGGGGATGGTGGGCGGCGTGATCGGTCTGCTGATCTGGCGTCCAGGGATGGGTGACTTTCCCGCCTACACTCAGTTCACCATCGGCGCCGGGCCGCTGTGGCCAATGCTCTTCGTCACCATCGCCTGCGGTGCTATCTCCGGCTGGCACAGCCTGGTCTCCACCTCCGGCACAGCGCGACAGTTGGAGAAGGAGACCGACGCCCTGCCGGTGGGCGGCGGGGCCATGTTCATGGAAGCGGCCTTTGCCATCATTGCCTTCCTGACCGCCACCGTCGCTTTCGGCGGACTGGGCGGGTACCAGGACATGTTGAAGGAAAAGGCGGCCCTGGGCGTCTTCGCCGAGGGGCTGGCCAATTTCCTGGGCTACATCGGCATCCCCCATGACTTTGGCGTAGCCTACGGCTCTGTTTTCCTGGTGATTATGGGCCTGACCATCATGCAGTTGGTCGTGCGCTTCATGCGCGTGGCCAGCGCCGAACTCGTGGGCGACGCAGTACCAGCGATGAAGAACGTCCACGTGGGTACCA
>JAUWOI010000528.1 GCA_030612185.1 Anaerolineae bacterium | reverse complement strand
GGGTACCGGTGGGCGCGGGCGTGGGCGGTGGGCGAGGGGCGGGACTGGACAGCGCCGACGGGGGGAGGACGGGGGTGCGCACTGTAGCGTGAGGGCTGGGCGAACTGAAAACCTGGGCTGCCACGATTGAGGGCTCTCCCCGCACCAGAAGACCAGCCCTCCACCCGACCAGCGCTCCTATCAGTAACAACACCCCCGCCGTGACTACCTGCTGCACTCCCCAGCGACGGGTGCTGTAGTTTTGCTGGCGACCCTCCAGTTCAATAGCGCCAAGAGGTTTTATGCCAGGCAGGGTATGCCCATCGCTGGTAGCGGCCCGCGCGGGCACAGGCTCAGCCCATGACTCGCCTGCATGAGGCTGGAGAGCAGAGTCTGCCTCCTCCGCCTCCTCCGGCGCGTCATGGGTCTGCTCAAGCGGTCGGGGACTTTCCAGGGTGGCGATTTGCCCGGCGAGGCCCATGAGCATGATCTGATCTTCTTCGCTGAGTGCGCCTGCCACATCGCTGTGCACGTCCAGCACAGCCGGCACCTGGTCGCGCAGCCCAATGGGCACGGCCAACTCGCCCTTCGTATCGGGCAAGTCGGGATATGGCACCCAGCGGGGGTCCTGGGATACGTCAGGGACCAAGACTGGCTGGCGGGTGGCTGCCGCGGTGCCGACGACGCCCTTGCCATAGTGTAAACTGTAGCCAGCAGCCCTCATCTTCTCCCCGACCTGGCCGTAGCCTTCGACCACCACCATGAGGTCCCGTTTGGGGTCGTAGCGCAAGATCTGGGCGTGATAGTAGCCGAGGTGTTCTTTGACCAGGGTTACGACGCGGCGGAAGAGTTCGTCCAACGTGGGGGCGGCGGCGATCTCCTGGGATGCCTCGGTGATGAGTTGCGCCTGGCGGGCACGGTGCTCGTGCATCTTCTCACGTTCGCGCTCCCAAGCCTTGCGCTCGCTGATGTCGCGGATGAAAAAGACGATGCTGATGGGTTGACCTGTCCCGTCCAGCAGAGGGAAAACGGTCAGGTGGGCATTGAACAGGGTGCCGTCTTTGCGCTTCTGCCACACTTCACCGCTCCAACTGCCGGCCATGGCTTGTGGAAGCACCTGTTTGGCTAGGATGGGGATATCCTCTTCGGGCCAGAAGTTGACCAGCGGCAGGCCGTCCAGCTCCTGGTTTTCGTAGTCGTAGCCAAAGAGTTCGTGGCAGACACGGTTGCTGTAGGTCTGGTTGCCTCGCAGGTGACCTATGAAGATAGCATCGGTGGCTTTCTCCACCATGGTGCGGAATATGGCCCATTGTTCCCCGGTCCGTTTGTGCTTGGTGATGTTCTCCCTGGTGCCTATCAGAAGTGCTGGCCCGTCCTCCTCGGCCCGCATGGAATCTTCAAGATCGGAGAACAGACCTTCAAGTTGGCTTCTAAGATCGTTGGTGGCCATGATTTGTCAACTCCTGGGCAAGCGCACGGTATTGTTGCGCGCCTCGGGTGCGCGGCGCATAAAGCGTGATCGGTTGACCAAACGCCGGACTCTCCTTTAGTTTGGTGTCTATCTCAATAATGGTCCTGAAGAGCACCTTGCTGAGCCCTTTCTGCGTCTGCTCAAGTACGAGCCGGCAGATCTTGTTACGCCGGTCGTACATCGTCACCAGCACACGGCAGATCAGCCGTGGGTTGGTTTTCTCCCGCACCAGTTTCGCCACCTCCACAATCTGGCGCAGCGAATGCGCAGCATAGTACTCGCACTGGACGGGGATGATGAGCAAGTCTGCCGCAGTCAGGGCGTTGAGGGTCAGCGTGCCAAAGGAGGGTGGACAGTCAATCAGGACAATGTCATAGAAACCATCGCCCATTGCATCCAGGCTGTTCTTTAAGAAGCCGTAGCGCTTCCGCCCATCGAGGACTTTGTCGAGGGTAACCAGTCTCTGATTGGCAGGAATGATGTCTAGGCCGAATACCGGGCTCTCGCGACTGACGCCCGCCAGCGAAGCGCCCCCCAGGAGGACGTCCTCCACTGTGTAGCGCAGTTTCTCTGGCCTCAATCCCATTGAGAGGGTGAGGTGAGCCTGAGGGTCCAGGTCAATGAGCAGGACGAGTTGTCCTATCTCGGCCAGACAGGCACCCAGAGACAGGCAGGTGGTGGTCTTAGCCACCCCACCTTTCTGATTACTGATAGCAATAGTTGTGGTCATAGGCCGTCTGTGCGACGTCCACCCAATTCCTTCCGCCTCGCTATCATACCACTTCTCGGTTTACATTGCGTTAGCGAAATATTAAGATTTTGCTTGGAATTTGCCAGGGTGTTCCCCTATCGCGTTATCATTATACTAACTCCTGGGTGGGATGGCGTTACAGGCGGGTTACAGGCTGGTTACAGAGGCCAGCGCAATGAGAATAGCAATACCGCCCCCGGTTGAAGCGGGTGGGGCGAGGCATGTCATACCCCACACCATCAAGTGGTCACTATCTTGTCAGTGCGTAACATATCGAGTACAATTGTTGCCACAAAGCATGCTAGATCCAACAAGAACACCCTATCGGAAACCGCTGGGGGATGGCCTGGTGCTGTGCACCGCCACCGACAAGCACGATGTCGAGCGCGTGGCGGAGTTTAATGGTATCGTGCACGGGCCAGGTGTCGCTGCGATGACACGTGGCCTGTTCAATTATCACCCGACCACTCGGCCCGAGGACCTGGTCTTCGTCGAGGATGAACGCAGTGGACAGGTCGTGTCATCCCTGTGCCTGATCCCCTGGACCTGGCGTTACGAGACCGTCGAAATACCCGCTGGCGAAATGGGCATCGTGGGTACACGGGAAGCCTACCGGCATCGCGGGTTGGTCCGCGTCCAGGTGGACTATTTTGAGTACCACCTGCGCGAACGCGGCTGTCTACTGTCGCACATCCAGGGCATTCCGTATTACTATCGCCAGTTCGGGTACGAATATGCGCTGCCGCTGGAAGGTGGCTTGCGACTCGAAACCCGCCACGTTCCAGATCCACCAGATGTGCCCTTCACGTTCCGCCTGGCCACCCAGGACGACCTCCCGGCCCTGATGCGGCTTTACGATGACGCTGCCCAGAACCTCGCCATCTGCACCGTCCGCGACGAGGCAACCTGGCAATACCTGATGGCACACACGGACGGGACGGAG
>JAUWOI010000156.1 GCA_030612185.1 Anaerolineae bacterium | reverse complement strand
ATCCAGGTGCTCGTAGATGGCCTCCAGCGAGCCGTATTGTTTAAGCAACTTGACGCCGGTCTTCTCCCCGACGCCGCGCACGCCGGGGATGTTGTCGGACTTATCCCCCATGATGGCCTTGAGGTCAATCAATTGGGCCGGAGGCAGCCCATAACGCCGCTTCACGCCCTCTAGATTGTAGACCACCGTGTCGGAGAAGCGCCAGCGGGAGGTGAGGACAAGGGTGTGCTCGTCCACCAGTTGCAGGAGGTCCATATCGCCGGTGACGATGAGCGTGTCCACCCCCTGTTCTCCTGCCTGGCGGGCCAGCGTCCCCAACAGGTCATCCGCTTCGTATCCTTCCCGCTCAAAGACAGGGATGCCCAACGTCTCCACCACCTGGCGGACGCGCGCCATCTGGGAGCGCATCTCGTCGGGCATCTTGGCGCGGTGGGCTTTGTAGTCGGCGTACATATCGTGGCGAAAGGTACGTCCCTTGTCGAAGGTGACGGCGATGTGGGTGGGTTGCTCGTCACGCAGGACGCTGAGCAACATCGAGGTGAAACCATAGATGGCATTGGTCATCTCGCCCTGCGCGGTCTTCATATCCTCGGGCAGGGCGTGGAAAGCGCGATAGGCCAGCGCGTGACCGTCAATCAGAACCAGTTTCTGGGACATGCCTCTTCTTCCTCCGGCGGTTAGCGATTGGAGATTCGCAATTCGCTATTCGTAATTCATTCCCATTCTACTGGGGAGGCGGGGAAAAGTCAACATGCACCTGGTTGATTTTGCTGCCACATCCCGACCATCTGTCTATCGTTTTACGCATTGCGCCTTATGCGGTATAATACCCTCGCGAATCTGTGTTTGGAGGTCACACTTGGAAATTGGCACAATACAACCGGTAGACATCGGGAGCGAGATGCGTAGCGCTTATCTGGACTACGCGATGAGCGTAATCGTCGCGCGCGCCCTGCCCGACGCCCGCGACGGCCTTAAGCCTGTTCACCGCCGCATCCTCTACGCGATGCACGATATGGGGCTGCGACCCAATACGCCGCACAAGAAATCGGCCCGCATCGTTGGTGAGGTGCTGGGCAAATACCACCCTCACGGCGATACGGCGGTGTACGACGCGATGGCCCGCATGGCCCAGGACTTTTCCTTGCGCTACCCGTTGGTGGACGGACAGGGGAACTTCGGGTCTGTGGATGGCGACAGCCCGGCCGCGATGCGCTACACCGAGGCCCGTCTGAACCGCATCGCCACCGAACTTCTGCTCGACATCAAGAAGGACACCGTAGACTGGGTGGATAATTTCGATGGCACGCTGCAGGAGCCATCCGTGCTCCCGACCCGCTTGCCCAACCTGCTGGTAAACGGCTCATCCGGCATCGCCGTCGGCATGGCGACTAACATCCCACCCCACAACCTGAACGAAATATGCGACGCGTTGGGCTATCTGATTGACCACTGGGACAAACTGGACGAGGTGACGGTTGATGATCTGATGCAGTACGTCGAAGGGCCAGATTTCCCCACTGGCGGCACCATAGTCGGGCGGGAAGGGATCGTGCAAGCCTACGCCACCGGTCGCGGGCGGCTCGTCGTGCGGGCGATAGCCCACGTCGAGGAGATGCGCAGCAATCGTCACCGCATCGTCATCACCGAACTGCCCTACCAGACCAATAAGTCATCCCTGCTGGAACGTATCGCTTCTCTCGTTCGCTCCGGCCGGCTCGACACCATCTCCGATCTGCGAGACGAGTCGGACCGGCGTGGGATGAGTATCATCATCGAACTCAAGCGCGGCGCACAACCGCGCAAGACACTCAACCAACTCTTCAAGTATACCCCTCTTCAATCCACCTTCGGCGTGCAGATGTTGGCGCTGGTGAATGGCGAACCACGCTTGTTGAGCCTCAAGCGGGCGCTGCAACTTTACGTCGAGCATCGCCACGAGGTGCTGACCCGCCGCACGCGCTACGAACTGGAGAAAGCCCGCCACCGTGCCCACATCCTCGAAGGGTTGAAGATCGCCCTCGACCACCTGGACGCTGTCATCCAGACCATCCGCCAGTCGCCTAACGCCGACACCGCCCGCAAACGACTGATGCAGCGCTTCAAACTGACGGAGATTCAGGCCCTGGCGATCCTGGACATGCAACTGCGACGGTTGGTGGCGTTGGAGCGCCAGAAGATCGAGGACGAGTATCTGGAGTTGATCCAGCACATCGCCTACCTGGAGGACCTGCTGGCCTCGCCACGCAAGATACTGTACATCATCAAGGAGGAGTCGGCCGATCTTAAGCGCACCTACGGGGACGGTCGTCGCACCCGCATCGTCAAGGAGGAGGCGGAGTTCAAGGATGAGGATCTGGTCATTGAGGAAGACGTGCTGATCACGATCACGCAGCGCGGCTACATCAAGCGCGTGCCGGTGGAAGCCTATCGTGCCCAGGGTCGGGGTGGGCGCGGGGTGATCGGGATGACCACCCGCGATGAGGATGTTATACTTTACCTCTTCCCCGCCCGCGCCCTCGATTCTATCCTCTTCTTTAGCAACCGTGGCAAGGTCTACCAGGAGCGCGTCTACCAGATTCCAAGCACCGACCGCATCGCCAAGGGTGTGCTGCTGGCCGGTATCCTCGCCCTCGACGCTGATGAACGGATCACGGCGACACTGGCCGTACCGAGTTCCGAGCGGGATGGCTATCTGATGATGGTCACACGCCAAGGCCGGGTCAAGCGTCTTATGCTGAGCGAGTTTGGCAACGTGCGGCCCAGCGGGCTGGTCGCTATGCGTCTGGAAGAGGGGGACGAACTGGGCTGGGTCAGGCTGACGAAGGGCGGCCATGACTTGATCGTCGTCACCGAGCAAGGACAGGCGTTGCGTTTCCGCGAGGACACTGTGCGTCCAATGGGGCGCGCCGCCGCCGGCGTCAAGGCCATCAAACTGGCTCTGGGCGACCACGTCGCCAGTGTGTGTATCGTCGAGCCGGAGGCCGACCTGCTGATTGTCACGACCAAGGGGTACGGCAAGCGCACGTCCTTGAGCGAGTTCTCAGTAAAGGGACGCCACGGAAAGGGGGTGCGCTGTCTGGGTGGCAAGCAAGAGCGCACCGGTGTCATCGCTGCCGCCCGCGTGGTGCGCCCTGACGACGAATTCACGCTCATCTCGGCCGGGGGGATGCTGCTGCGCACCCGCGTGGCCGACATTCCCCGGATGGGGCGGGCGGCCCGAGGGGCGAAGGTGATGGGCCTGAAGCGAGGGGACAAGGTGGCGTCAGTGGCGGTGGTGGAGGGCAACAACAGTGCCAGTGCTGGATAGGTTGCCTCCTCGTGCGCGAGAGTCGCTGGGAGCCTTTTCTGGCCAGGTCCGGCGCATAAGTCTCTACGGCTCCTGCGCCCGTGGCGAGGCAGCCCCGGATTCTGACGTGGACGTGATGGGCGTCGCGGGCTGGGAGGAGGAGGGTATCGTTCTATGACCGAATTCGAGTTAGAGGGAATTCAGGCCTATCTGTATGATCGTCGTCCGGGCCAACTACTGGCCTTTATGCCGGAGCCGGAGGCCCAACTGCTGGCCGAGACGCTTGTGGCCTTCGCCAACTCCGATGGGGGCACTATCCTCATCGGAGTGGACGAGACGGGGCGGGCGGCCGGGCAGGTCTACGCAGACGAGGTCGAAGTAGCGTTGCGCGCGACGGTGGAGAAATGCCGCCCGCCGGTGGAGGCCCGCTGGCACCAGGCGGCGGCTGAAGAGGGCCTGGCCTTCGCCATCGTGGTCGCCCGCAGTTCCGAACTCCACAGCCTGGCCGACGGGCGCGTGCTCGTCCGCGCTGGCGCGGAGAACCGTCCCCTCAGCGGCGACCAGATCCGCCAACTGGCCGCCACCAAGTCCACCGGCGATTTCGAGGCAGAACTAGCGCCTGGGGCACGGAGGGAGGACTTCGACGACAAAGTGGTCGCCGAGTTCGCGACGAAATGGCAGGAACGCCAGCCCCGAGAATGGATGCGCCCTGTGGACGATCTGCTGCTCAAAGTAGGAGCCATAGACGAGAACGGACATCCCACCATCGCGGGTGTGCTGCTGTTTGCGGGCAATCCCCAGGCATTTATGCCCCAGAGTGGGCTGACCTTCGTCAAGTTCGTCGGCAAATTACCTCGGGGCGAGACCGGGCGGCCGGGCTATGGCCGTCGTGAGGAGATTGGCGGGCCGCTAGCGCGCATCATCCAGCGCACGTGGGAGATTGTGGGCGAGGAGATACGCACCGGCGCGGTCGTCACTGGGCTTGAGAGGGAAGAACGCACCGAGTACCCTGTCGCAGCCGTACGCGAGGCATTGGTCAACGCCGTGGCGCACCGGGACTACCGGCTGGGCGGCCGGCGCATTGAGGTACGCATGTTCTCCGACCGCATGGAGATCATCAGCCCAGGCGGGCTGCCCGGCTTCATCACCGTGGACAACATCGTCGAGGAGCACTTTTCGCGCAACCCACGCGTCGTCTCCGGACTGTACCGGTGGGGTTACATCGAGGAACTGGGGTTGGGGGTGGACCTGATGATTGAGGAGATGGTGCGGGCCGGTCATCCCCCGCCCAAGTTCAAAGACACTCCCTACTCCTTCACCGTCACGCTCCAAAACATCCGCGAACGCGCTCCCCTACCCACCTGGACACGCACGATGAACGAACGGCAGGCCAGGGCGTTAGCCTACACACAGGAACACGGCCGCATCACTAACCGCGAATATCGCACCCTCTGCCCAGACGTCACCGCCGAGACACTGCGGCTGGATTTGGTTGAACTGGTCGAGCAGGGAATCTTGCTCAAGATTGGGACCAAGAAGGGGACGTATTACATCCTGAAGTAGACAACTCCCGCTGTTCATTATCCCAAGATTATCCCAAATCTAATTTGGGATATTTGTCCGAAACCATCATTATGTCAAGGAGGAATCCCAATGGATCTGCAACTCAGCGATGAACACCGTATGATCCGTGACATGGCGCGGGACTTCGCCCAACAAGAGATCGCGCCCATCGCTGCCGAACACGACGAGACGGGCGAGTTCCCCTACGAGACGATCGCGAAAATGGGCGCCCAAGGCTTCATGGGCATCGAGGTGCCAGAGAAGTACGGCGGCGTGGGGATGGATACGCTGGCCTACGTCCTGGCCCTGGAGGAGATATCCAAGGTGGACGCGGCCCACGGGGTCGTCATGTCCGTCAACAACTCTCTCTTCTGCTACGGCTTTCTCCGCTACGGTACCGAAGAGCAGAAGCAGAAGTATCTCCGGGCGGTCGCCAGCGGGGAGGCCGTCGGCGCCTATGCCCTGACCGAACCGCAGTCCGGCTCCGATGCCGGCAACATATGCGTGACGGCCATCCTCTCCCCCGACGGCTCCCACTACGTCATCAACGGCACCAAATCGTGGATCAGCAGTGGGCCGGCGGCGAAGTACATCCTTCTTTTTGCGCAGTCCGACCCCGACGCCAGCCCCCGCCACCGGGGCGTCAGCGCCTTCATCATTGACACCGACGAACCGGGCTTCTCCTGCGGCAAGACCGAGCCCAAACTGGGCATTCGCGCCTCCGCCACCTGCGAGATTCACTTCGAGGACTACAAGTGCCCGGTGGAGGCCCGGCTGGGCCAGGAGGAGGAGGGCTTCAAGATCTCTATGGCGGTACTGGACGCGGGACGTATCGGCATCGCCGCCCAGGCACTAGGAATCGCTGAGGCCGCATACGAGGCATCGGTGGCGTATGCCCGCGAGCGAGAGGCCTTCGGCAAGAAGATCGGCCAGTTCCAGATGATCCAGCAGAAACTGGCCGACATGAAGATACGCATCGAGGCCAGTCGCCTGCTCATCTACCAGGCGGCACTGGCCAAACAGGACTTCAAGAAGACTGGCCGCCGCTACACTCTGGAATCTTGCATAGCGAAAACCTTCGCCTCGGAGACGGCGATGTGGGTCACGACCCAGGCGATCCAGGTCCACGCCGGGATGGGCTACAGCAAGGAATTGCCCATCGAGCGCTACTTCCGCGACGCCAAGGTCACCGAGATCTACGAGGGCACCAGCGAGATACAACGCATGGTGATCGCTCGGATAGAGACAGGGTTGCGGTGAACCAATGAAAGCACTGTGCTTCTACGAACACGGCGACCTTGATGTCCTGCGCTACGACGACGTGCCCGACCCCGAGCCTGGTCAGGGCCAGGTGCGGGTGCGGGTGCGGGCCTGTGCCCTCAATCACCTGGACGTCTGGGTGCAGCGGGGCTGGCCGGGCCTGCGACTGGAGATGCCTCACTGGACTGGGGCGGACGTGGCCGGGGAGATTGCCGCCCTGGGAGAGGGAGTCGCCAACTGGGAGGAGTGCCAACGGGTGGTGGCGAATCCCGGTATCAGTCACACCGAGGACAAATTCACCCGCCGGGGGGAGCACTCCCTCAGCCCCGGTTACGCCATCCTGGGAGAGCAGGTACGCGGGGGCCAGGCCGAGTACGTTTGCGTGCCCGCCGCCACAACCTGATGCCCATCCCCGAGGGCTGGGACTTCCCCCAGGCGACCGCGCCGCTGCTGGTGAGCCTCACCACCTGGCGTATGCTCATCGGCCGGGCCAAACTGCGGGCTGGCGAGTCCGTCCTCATTGTCGGCGCTGGCGGCGGGGTCAACTCTATGGCCATCCAGATCGCCAAACTGGCGGGGGCCACCGTCTACGCCATCACCAGCACGGAGGAGAAGATGGAGAAGGCCCGCGAACTCGGGGCCGACGTGGTGCTCAACTACCGGGAGGACCCCAGGTGGAGCAAGACCCTCTACAAAATGACCGGCCGGCGGGGGGTGGATGTGGTGGTGGACAACGTCGGGCAAGCGACGCTGGGCCAGAGCATGCGCGCCGTGGCCCGGGGCGGGCGCATCGTCATCGTCGGCAATACCTCAGGCCCCCAGGCCGAGATTGACATCCGCTTCATCTTCGGCAAGCAGATCAGCATCATTGGTTCCACCATGGGCACCCACCAGGACTTCCGGGACGTGATGACGCTGGTGTGGGCGGGGAAACTGAAGCCGGTGGTGGACCGGGTGATGGGTCTTTCCGAGGGGAAGGCAGCCTTTGAGGCACTGGAGCGGGGGCAGCAGTTTGGGAAGATCGTGCTCGCGCCGTGAAAAATGACCGCTCACCCTCGCGCAGACTTTGGCGTATCGGCAACCTGCGGGAGAGTGGGCCGGGTAGTCACCGGAATGGAGTATCCTCATGCCCCAATGGCTTCGGGATTTGTGGCAGTTTTTGACGAGTCAGAAGGACCCCATTGAGACTCTACTGAAAGTCCTGGGGTTTCTATTCGGGTCGGGCGTGTTGGTCGCGCTCTTGCGCTCTCTTTACTCGTTTGTTATGCGTTGGTGGCGCGCCCGCCAACCCACTGAGTCAAAAGCCTTCGAGATTTTCACCGACCCCGCTATCCTGCTTCCCAAACTCTACAACGAAGAGAACGACCCCGACCCGCTCGCCCATCATCGCATTCCCTACCGGCAGCGTCTCCCCGACCGTGACCTGCAGGGCGAACTGCGCGACGCGCTGAACACCACCACCCGCTACCTGCTCCTCACCGCGCCCACAGGATACGGCAAGACGCGCGAAGCCGCCACCCTCGCCCTCTCGCTGATGATGCACGATGGGTATCGCGTCGTCCGCATCCTCAAATCGCCCTGGCTAGATGTGCCGAAGGAGTTTCCGCCGCAACTGAAGGACGATCGCCGCCGTATCCTGATCCTGCTCGACGACCTGAACGGCCTCTTTCGCCTCGGTCCCTTGACGCCGTCGCCCAGAGCGGAGGAGGGGCCGATGCCCAGTTGGCCGTCGGTGCACGACCGCCTGCTGCGTGTGCTCGACTATTTCGAAAGGGCGTGCGGCGAACAGGAAATCTGCGTCCTGGCCACGGCGCGCGATGAGGAGAGCAGATGGCAGGTGCTCAATTTCGATCCGCGCGACGCACTATGGAAACGATTCACGCGTGTAAAACTGCCCCCGCCGCGCAACTCTGTCATCGTCGAACTGCTAGAGGAAGCGGTGGCGCGGGCGGACCTGCCCGCCGAGCAGACTGAATTCGAGACCATCGCCCGCAGAAATGACAGGACGTTTATGAACGTGGTGGTGAACCTGCGCCGTTTGCGCAGCGAAAACAAGCCCCTCACGCAGAACAACTACACACCGACGCTCTACGGCTCGTGGCGCCAGGTGTACGTGCGCGCCTGCAAATATCCCGCCGTGTTCTATATCTACGACGCCGTATCCGTGCTGCAGCAGGCGCGGATCGAGTTGTATCCCTGGCTGGTTGAGCCGACGGCGCGCATTCTGTGGAGCGGCAATCCGTTGCAGCGCCTACTGCGCTGGCGCGCCGTTCACCGCGCCCTGCGCTATCTGGTGAATGAGCGCATCCTGCCCGTGGAGACGGAGGCAGGTGACGAGACCCTCCAACCGCGCGATGGGCAGATCGAGGCCAAAGGAACGCTGCCGGATTGGGAACCCCACGCCCCCGACTTGCACCGCCTGGTGTTGCGCCTGGCCGACCGCAAGCGCACGGCCATGCTGGAATCGCTCCTGGGTTTTGGCGCGACGCTATATGAAGCGAAGCAGATTGAACGAGCAGCGACACTGTGGCAGAGGGGCACACAACTTGCGCCGCAGGCCGCGGTGCTCTGGAGTAATCTTGGCGCCGCATTCGCCGAACTGGAGCGCCCCGCCGAAGCCGAAGACGCCTACCGCCAGGCGATCGAACGCGACCCCAACCTGGCCCAAGCCTACTCCAACCTCGGCAACCTGCTGGCCAAGTTAGAGCGCCC
>JAUWOI010000071.1 GCA_030612185.1 Anaerolineae bacterium | reverse complement strand
GTTGAGGTAGGCATGGGCGTCAGTCCTGGGATGGGTATTGACTCGCTGTTGAAAACGACAGGCAGGAATGTCAACGGATACGGATTTGGCGTGGAAGCAAGGTCATCCCCCGCTGCGCCTGTCGCGGTGTGATTAGCCTGCAACCAGGCCAAGGCCGTGGGTGCGAAGGCGGTGAAGGCGACGACGATGATGAGTCCCAGTGTCAGGACAATGGCTCGTCTATGCATGGTTTCCCTCCATTTTGAGTGAGTGGAAGCGCGAGATCGCCTCCCAGGTATTCTATATTACCATCATTTGACCGCCGTCTCCATAGGATGTTAGTACCATCCCCGGCGGTTCCCTCCGTAACGCTGTCGCCTGGAGGCCGGTCTCCTGTCCTATTGGCCAGACTGCGGTGCGGGAGGGGGAGGAGGGGGAGGAGGGGGATAGGTCGGCGGGGCAGCGGGATAGGCCTGAGGTGCAGGGCGCGCCTGTGCCCACTGCGCCTGGCGTGTGTTCTCCTCGATGGCGAGCAGCAGGTAGATGAGTTCGCCGACGGCGTACAGCAGCAGGAAGTTGATGATAGTGGCGACCAGCGAGACGATAAACCCGACAATACCTCCCGCCAGCCCGAAGGCCCACGATGCCCATACCAACTCGCCATACTCCTGGCCGAGTTGACTCAGCATCCCGCCACCGAAGATGCTCATCAACAGCACACCGATAGAGGAGAGGACACCGACGATGAGCACGATCCAGGCCAGAATCTTCCAGACGGTGCCGATGATACGCAGGACTTTGAACTTCTTTTCCATGAATTGCCTCCTATGACGTAATGATGAGATTGTAGCACAAATCGGCTGTCAAGCCAACTCGCCGCCTGCAGCAGCCCACACGACCTCGGCCACGCGCCAAGCAGCATCGGGTTGGGCCAGGGCCCGGGCACGGGCGGCCATCTGCGCTAGCCGTGGGTTGCCAGGGGACAACAATTCTCGCACCGCCGCCGCCACCCGTCCAGGTGTCGGCGCCCAGACTCCAGCACCGGCTTGCACGACGTAGTCCACGTTGGGCCGCTCCTGGCCCGGCAGTGCGCCGCTCAACACGACCGGCAGTCCCATCACCAGCGCCTCGCTGACGGTACTGGGGCCGGCCTTGGTCACCAGCAGGTCCGCCGCCCGCATCCACTCCTGCATGTTAGACAAAAAGCCCTCCACCCGCACCGGCAGTGGCCACTTCTCAGCGGCCAGCCTGGCCCGTAGTTCATCGTTGCGCCCTGCGACCATCACCAACTGGGCCTGCACGCCGCTACCTGCTACCGCTCTGCACAGGCGATACAACGATCCCATACCCTCTGCCCCGCCCACCAGGAGCAGTACCGGCAGGTCGGACTCCAGTCCCAGCCGTTCCCGCACCGCGAGTCTATCCTCCCCCGCAGTTGCGACGAAGCGCGGGCTCACCGGAAGGCCGGTCACCAGGATACGCTCTGCGGGCAGTCCACAGGCCTGGGCCCGCCAGCGGGCACTTTCCGTCGGCACGAGGCAGCGGTACTCCCCCGGCACGAACCAGAAGGTATGGGCAGCAATCAGATCGGTCACCAGGGTGATGAGAGGTGTCGTTGCCCCTGACTCGTTTAGAGCGCGCAGGATAGGATAGTTCAGGATTGGGTGGCAGCAGATGATGGCATCGGCAAGATGGTCGCGCAGAAGACGGGCCGTGGACGCATGCACCACAGGCCACCATCCTCTCATCACCGCCGTGACCGGTTGCTGCCCATCAGAGAGATGCCAGCCGACCGCCCAGGGCCAGCCTTTCAATCTGACCATTTGTGGGTAGAACCGTGGCAGGTCACGGAGGGGCCAGGGGGCGTAATCGGCCAGCGCGTCCACCAGTTCGATGTGGACTGCTTCACCGTGGAGTTCTCGCAGCGCCTCCGCTACCGCTTGCGCCGCGCTGCGATGTCCACCACCCGTGTCGGAGAATACGAGGAGTATCCGCCTAGCGCGCCGGTTCACTGTCTACCGCGCCCAGTATCGCCTTAACGCGCTTCTCAAACTTGCTGCGCGGGAGCATGACCCTCCGCCCACAGGTCAGGCAGCGCATGCCGATATCAGCGCCCGTCCTGGTCACCTCCCATTCGTATCCCCCGCAGGGGTGAGGCTTGCGCATGCGCACCCTGTCGCCGACGTGTATCTCAAGTGGTACTTGACGCAATGAACGCCCCCCCTTTGTCCTGATAGCCCGCCTGGTGCTCAATTGTACCCCGCCCCACCCGCCCGCGCAAGTCGGCGCGTGAGCGGCGAACCGACCGGACCGACCTGCGCGGTTCTGGCAGTTTTTGTTGGATTCGCGGCGCTGGTGCAAAAAAGTGGGTCTCCAGGATTTCGCGTGGTCAGTCACCAGACCCTAAGGGTTTTCGTGCAAAATCTGGCAAAAAGAGCCGTTACGCTAGCGAAAAATGGTGTTTACACGATCTTGGGCAAAACCCTTAGGGTCTCACCACTCGAAATCCCAAAGAGCCAAAAGAGTATTGACTTTCGCGCAAGATTGGACTATACTCAGCATATCAGCGTACTTGAGAAACCCCTGTGTCGGAGGGCTTTCCCACCGGACAACACCGGTGGCACGAGGAAATGTCCAAACAGGAGGATCATCAATGAACATGGATTTGTATCCTCGGCGCAGCCCGGGCCGTACCATATTGCTCGTCGTGGGATGGCTCCTCCTGATGGGGCTGGGCATTTGGCTCGTCTGGTATGGCTTTACGTGGACCGAGGGGAGCGAGCAACCTGAGGGCACTCCATCGCCGGTCATGATGTCAGGCACTTCGCCACAGGCGACCATCGTGCCGACCACCACCTCGCTGCCGTCGCCAACGATGCCCGCCGTCCCTGCCCCCACTGATATGCCGTTGCCGACGGCCACACCGGAGCCCTCCCCGATTCCCTCGACGGCAATCCCACCTACGCCGCATATCGTGGCTGGCGCTGATGGGGTGAATGTCCGCGAAGGGCCGGGCGTCACCTACACGCGCCTGGGTTATCTCGACCCCAGCGCTCAGGCCGAGGTGACCGGCCGTGCCGGCGATTGGTGGCAGCTCCTGTACAACGACGCGCCAGGCTGGGTCTTTGGCGAACTGGTCACCGCCTATAACGCGGAGCAGATCGAACCGCCGCCCGCGACACCCACGACACAGGCCGAGCCACCGCCCACCAGCATTGAGACGTGGCCCACAGAGGTCTTCCAACTCATCAACTCGGCGCGGGCCGAGCACGGCCTCCCACCATACACGTACAACGAAACGCTGGAACTGGCGGCCCAACTTCACGGCCAGGATTGCCAGCAGCGCGGAGAGTGCAGCCATACCGGTTCCGACGGCTCGGACGTCACGACTCGCATCCTGCGCGTTGGATACGACGTTGCCGAGGCGTCGGAAGTCATCGTGTCTAGTTCCTCACCTCAGGAGGCCGTGGCCTGGTGGATGGACGAGACACCTCCCAACGACCCGCACCGGAGTACCCTGCTCAGCACCTGGGTCACGGAGATCGGGGTCGCCGTCGTGCCCACCGGACAGGGCGACTATTACTTCATCGCGGTCTTTGGGCGGCCTAAGACATCATAGCGCGATGATAGCCCTTTGCAGGAGGGGCTTGCCTGCTCATAACTTGACTACCCGCGGCTCGACGCGGCGATGCTCGGCCTTGATGATCGCGAGCACATCGTCCACCGCCTGGTCCAGTTCTCCGTCACGGTTGACGACGACGTAGTCGAACTCAGGCAAGCACCTCATTTCCTCGCGGGCGGTGGCGATGCGTTTCTGGAGTTGCTCGGATGTATCGCCTCCCCTGGCGAGCAGCCGTTGCTCCAGTTCCTTCTCCGAGGAAGCGGCCAGGAAAATCAACACGGCCTCCGGCACCAGGCGACGGATGGTGGCCGCCCCCTGTACGTCAATACGCATGATGACGTCCTTTCCAGATGCCAGCGCATCCTGCACATGCTGCCTTGGGATACCCTTGTGCTGGCCGTAGACCACAGCGTGCTCCAGGAGTGCGTCCTGTTCGATCATCCTGGTAAATTCCTCGGTGGCGAGGAAGAAATAATCCACGCCGTGGGCCTCGCCGGGGCGTGGGGGACGGTCGGTGGCGGTGACGACGAAGTGCATCGGGCAGCCTCGTTTCCTCATCCGTTCCAACAGTGTGTCCTTCCCCACGCCGGAGGGGCCAGAGATGACGATGAGTAAGGATGGGGTCTTGAAGCCGTACAGGTTGCGTTCTTCCACAGGTTACTCCCACTTGCGATATATTGATAAATCGGTATACTGGTAGTTGGTAGACTGGTAAATTGGTGGATTGGGAATCGGTTGCCCAGTCTGCGAATGTACGAATCTACCAACCCACCATCATTGGAGGACAACTTGCCAATCTACGAGTACCGTTGTCACGATTGCAAACGTCGCGTATCCATCTTCTGGCGCACCTTCTCCGAGGCCGGGGAAGGGACGCCGGCCTGCCCACATTGCAGCGGGACCAATCTCACCCGCCTGATGTCCCGCGTCCGTATCGTCCGCTCCGAGGAAAGTCATCTCGATGACCTGGCCGATCCCAGCAGTTTCCCCGACCTCGACGAAAACGACCCCCGCAGCCTGGCCCGCTGGATGCGTAAAATGAGCGCCGAGACCGGAGAGGACCTGGGGCCGGAATTCGACGAAGTCATGGGGCGGCTGGAGGCTGGCGAGGACCCGGAAGAGATTGAGAAGACGATGCCGGAACTGATGGGCGAGGGCGGCGAAGACCTCGGCGGCGGGCTGGAAACTTGATACTCGATATTGGATACTTGATATTTGTCATCCAGTATCCAGTCTCGCCTTCACCAGCCTTCTGATTTCGGCTTGCACCTCCTCCACTGAGCGGGCGGCGTCTATCACCACCCATCGCTCTGGCTCCAGGTCGGCCAGTTCCAGGTAGCCAGACCGCACCCGCTGGTGGAATCCCAGCGTCTCCGCATCTAACCGGTTCCACTCACCCCCACCCAATCGTCTACGCTGCAAGCCCTCCTGGGACGTGATGTCAAGATATAGCGTCAGGTCGGGCATGAGCCCACCGGTGGCGAAAGCGGTGATCGTACGCAGCGTCTCCAGGTCAAGCCCCCGGCCGTATCCCTGGTAGGCCAGCGTACTGTCGGCGTAGCGGTCGCTGATGACAACCTTACCGGCTGCCAGCGCCGGCCGGATGCGTTGGGCCACGTGTTGGGCACGGGAGGCGGAGAAGAGCAGGATCTCGGTCCGGGCATCCATAGCGGTATTGCGCGGATCGTGCAGCACGACGCGGATCTGGTCGCCGATGTCGGTGCCGCCCGGCTCACGGGTCAACACCACCTCGTAGTCCTGCTCGCACAACCACTCCGCCAACAGACGGATCTGTGTGGTCTTGCCGCTGCCGTCGGGTCCCTCGAGAGTGATGAACACAGCGGGTTACCCCTCCTGATATATGCGCACTCGGCGATGTGACTCTTTCCCCCGCGACTCCGATGTTAGATTGGCAGCGCGGGCCAGTTCGTGCTGGCGGCGGCGGATGTAGGCATTTTGAGGAGAGAGTGTCACCTCCGGCACGCCTGCCTGAATTTGGCGAATCGCGTTCTCCGCCTCACGCAACGCCTGGCGTAGAGGGTCGGAGGACCGGCCTTCCAAATCGAAGATGTCGCTCAGGCAAGCCTCCATCTGGGCGACGGTATTGGCCCGCAGAACATAGATAGGCAACCCCCGCCGCTCCGCGTCCACGATCAAGCGGGGTCGCTTGCGGTAGAAACCCTTGGTGGTGATCACCACTCCGGCCTGTCCCAGGTCGTCCACCAGGTGGATCGGCACGTGCATCCGCTTGGCAGCTCGTTCCAGACGGTTGCGAGCGATGCCGTAGGGAAGGATGCGCACTGGCTCCAGTTCCAGGGCCTTCGTCACCAGCGACACGGGGCTGGGAGACGCAGTGCCGGGGCGCCCGCTCTCTCGCTCCTCCAGGGACGGAGGGGTGGCTCTCTCTGTGTGGACCTTCCCGCTGGCGTCCCGGTAGCGCAGTTCCGCCTGCAGCGGCCGACCACGAAGCATGGCGTCCACCGACTCCGCCACGCTGTGGTGGATGAGAAGCCGCTGCCGGTCCTGAATCTCGATCAACTCGTCGAAGGTGGGCGGGAGACGCCGCTCCAGAATCGTCTTCTGGGTCTTCCGGCGGCGTGCCTCCTCGTCGGAGAGGGTCACGCTCTCGACGCCGCCCACCAGGTCAGACAAGGTGGGGTTGAGGAGGAGATTGTCCAGCGTATTGCCGTGGGCGGTGGCGATCAACTGCACCCCCCGCTCGGCGATGGTCCGCGCCGCCAGTGCCTCCAGTTCCCGCCCGATCTCGTCAATGATGATGACCTCGGGGTTGTGGTTCTCCACCGCCTCGACCATCACCTCGTGCTGGAGGGAGGGCATCTCCACCTGCATGCGGCGGGCGCGGCCGACGGCGGGATGAGGGATGTCCCCATCGCCGCCAATCTCGTTGGAGGTATCCACGACGACGACCCGCTTCTTCTCCGCCAGAACCCGGGCGGCCTCCCGCAACATCGTTGTCTTCCCCACGGCGGGCCGCCCCAGCAGCAGGACGCTCTTGCCGCTCTCAATGACGTCCTGGATGATGGCGATGGTGCCGTATACGGCACGGCCCACCCGGCAGGTGAGGCCGACGATGTTCCCCTTGCGGTTGCGGATGGCGGCAATGCGGTGGAGGGTGCGAGCGATGCCGGCCCGGTTGTCGGCGTCGAACTTCCCCACCCGGCCCACCACGTACTGGATCTCCTCATGAGTGACTTCCGTTTCCCGCAACACCACCTCCCCGTCGGTGTAGCGGGCGGTAGGAACGCGCCCCAGATCGAGGATCACCTCCAGCAATTCATCCCGCCGACCGATGCGTTGCAAGGCAGCACGCATATCCTCCGGCAGGACGGTCAACAAAACGTCCAGATCATCGGTAATGTGGTTGTAATAACTCATTCGCGTACTGCAAACTCCCTACTCATCCCTACTCATCGTTGAGCAGTTTGTCATCTAACACAGAGGCGTCTCTCATCACCTCGTCAATGTCCTCCGGCAACCAGGCACCTTGGGGAGCATAAGGGTTGTGCCACTCTGCGCCCGGAAGAACGACAACAAACTGGCTATCATCTTTTATGTCAAACCAAAAACGGCGCTCAAACATATTGTACGGGGTAACATCCGGGCTCTCACTGAAATAGACACCAACATTCAACGTTTCACTGTCGGACAACACATTGATAGACGAGAGATGCCATTTATATGGTCCTTCAAACTGGATACCATCCCTGGTAGTGACCCACTTGATGGTGTAAACGTTTCCTTGTTGTGAGGCATCATCAAGGAGGAAAGCCTCAGCCGCCCCATTGTTCCATACGTAGGCGTAGATATGCGAACTGCCCGTCGGGTTGGTCACTTGCAGTTGCTGAGTAAATCTTTCACCTCGGGAATAAGCATAAGCATCGAGATAGTAATCATACACTCCGGTATTTAGTCTCCAGATCTCGACTAGCCTACCAACATCGAATAGATCGCCGCGAATCACAAATGCCAACCTATCGTAATAGGCAGCCAGGTTGCCTTTCGAAGACACAAGGTACTACTGGCCAAAATGGCTATAGCACCCAACAATGGCGCAGTCATAAAGCGCCCACTCATAAAATCGCCCCCAATAATGACCACATAGAGCAAGTATAAAACAAATCCGATAACAACGGGCAGAGCCCGCCACGCTTTTGTTACAAAGGGCAGCCCAATGCCCATCACGATGACAAGAAGCGTTAAAGGGTCCACCTTGATGGAATTCAACAGATAGTACAAGCCTTGCAGAACCAGTTCCTGGCGGCTGATAAGCCCCAAGTTCAGTTTGGCAAGAGCCGTATTTGGAAAAAGAGCGCCATAGTAAAAAAGCGAGAATAACTCCCACAGTATAACCGGTATGAATCCCGCAACCACAGCATACAACCCCTTGACTTCGCGCAACCTTACCAGCGAATACACAAGCGGCGGTAGAAAAAGCAGAACCACGTCCGTTCTATTCAGCATACCCAGCGCGGCCAACAATGAAAGGGAAAAAAGTGTCTTGCGGCTGGTTTCAGATTTGATATAGACAAGAAGAAATACTGCAAGAATCAAATGCGTGAGGGGGTTCTCCAACCCCGACGTGGAATAGTCCACAAAGGCTTTCGACAACGTGAGAATCGCTACCCCCCAGCAAGGCTGCGGTCGAAGAATTGGCAATCCGAGTGACCAGCACAAAAACAGCGAGTAATGAGACAGTAATGGATAACAACTGGCTCGAAAAGAATGATTCACGCGTGAAGAAGTATACAGCCGAAAGTAGCAGCATCCACAAGGGGTGCGTGTAGGCCTGAACTCTCTCCACGACATTCCGGGTCACGACCAGAGCAAAGCACAACAAGAACAAGATCGTGAGTAACTTCTCGACCCTGGTTGTAGTCATAAACTATTCCATCCGCCTGTGGTATCGTCAGGCTCAAGTTCTCACGCTGGCAAGACCCAGAAAATAGCGATGGAAACGATCATCGTCCGTCAATTCAGGATGGAAGGCGGTCGCCAGCAGGTTCCCCTGCCGCACCGCCACCACCGCCCCGTCCCCTTCGGCTCCGCTTGCCCTGAGCGCTGTCGAAGGGCTCAGGGCAGGCTCGAGCCGGGCCAGGATCTCCACATCCTTCCCCACACGCTCAATGAGCGGGGCGCGGATGAAGACGGCGTGGAAGGGTTCCTCCCCCAGTGCAGGCACCTCCAGGCCGACCTCGAAACTATCCACCTGGCGACCGAAGGCGTTGCGGCGGACCATCACGTCCATCAACTCCAGACGGGGTTGGCCCGACACACCGTCCACTACTTCTTTCGCCATCAGGACCATCCCCGCGCAGGTGCCCCAGAGGGGGCGGCCAGAGCGAGCGAAGGCTCGGATAGGCTCCAACAGGCCCCACCGCTCGGCCATCTGGCCGATGGTGGTGGACTCCCCGCCGGGGAGGATGAGGCCATCAAGTCCCTCCAGTTCCCCCGGCAGCCGTACCTCCACCGGTTCCACGCCGATGCGCGCCAGTGCCTTCTCGTGTTCAATGAAGGCCCCCTGCAGGGCCAAGACGCCAATCTTCATTTCTCTTGCCCCTGTCTCAGACCTGCTTCGATTCGGGCCAGCACCTCCACGGCGTCGGGTGGCTCCGCGATGCCCTCGACGCTGCCGTCGGCCAGATGAACGTGATGAGGAAAATAGGGCAACTGGGGATGGTGAGGCACAGCGTCCCATCGCCGCACGAGAAGGCCATCTGCATCTTGCCAGTGGTAGGCATATTTCAACCGGGCGACCTGTCCCCCAACATCAAGAGCAATGTATTCGAACAGTTCTAGCAGCCCCCCGTCTCTCAGTCGCGCGCGGATACGCACCTTGCCGTCGGCAGGAGTGACCTCGCGTCGCACCACAATATAACTGGACACCACGTCACTCTCAAGCAGGCGTTGTTCCAAGCAGTCAAAGTAAGCAGCGACTTCGGAGTTCACTGAATGGTTCCTTCGCTCAATAGTTCAATCGTGCGTTGCAGATTCTCGACCATCTCAATTGTGGCCGACCACTCAATAAGGTCCATATCATCACCCAACTCGCCACGCTCAAAACGGGGATAGAACTCCTCAGAAGTCCATCCGTAACGCGCTTCAAAGCTAACGATTTGCGACTTGAGACGTGCTTGTTGACGAAGGATGCGCTGTCGCTCCCGATCTAGCACCTTGTCAAGTGTACTCTCCAGCACCCGGTCCACATGCCCATTGGTGAGTTGGACGTACCGCTCCAGCCGCTGCACCTTCTCCAACACTGCTGCCATATCACACCTCCCACAGTTCTATCTTCATTCCAACCCCGGCGGAATACCTCCCGCCGGGAGTGACCGCTGTAAGATGGGCTTCAAGCATCCCTCGCTCTCTCAACGTAGCCTCAATCGCATCTCGTTGCTGCCCACAAACCCCACTTCCTCGTACAGGGGCCGCCCCATCTCTGTTGTGTGCAGTGTCACACGCTGGATACCCTGTTCCGCCAACCACTTCAGCATGACCTGCATGATGCGATGAGCGATGCCCTGACGTCGGTAGCGGGGGGCGGTGACCACGTTCATAATATACCCGATCTGGCCCGACAGATTGCTCGGCCCGGGCGGATGCTGGTCAACCACCACGCCGCCGCTGCCCGTCGCCACGCCAGCGGACGTGACCGCCAGCCAGCCGTGAAACCTCCCGGCAGGAACGGCCTCAGCAAAGTAGGCTGCAACCACTGCATCGGCGATGTCCAGTTGCGCCGGATCATCGAAGCCCATCGCCTCGAACATCACCCGGCGCAGTCGCACCAGGTCAGGAACGTCGGCCACAATGGCCTGACGGACCGTGACCTCGTCGCTCACCACCCCCGTGCCGCTAGCCGCTCCGCTTCGGGGATCTCGCTGATGTTGATGCCGACCATCGGCTCGCCCAGGTTCCGGCTGACCTCGGCCAGGATCTCTGGGGCGTCGCAGTGGGTGACCGCCTGGACGATGGCCTTGCCCCGCCTGACGGGATCGCCGCTCTTGAAAACGCCGCTGCCGACGAAGACCCCATCCATCCCTAGTTGCATCATCAGCGCCGCGTCGGCCGGAGTGGCGACGCCCCCAGCGGCGAAGTTGACCACCGGAAGATGGCCCAACTGTGCCGTCTCGACCACCAGGTCGTAGGGTGCACCAATCTCTTTGGCATAGGTCATCAGTTCTTCGGAGGCCATCGTCGTCAGGCGACGGATCTCCCCCAGCACGGCGCGGGCATGGCGCACCGCCTCGACGACGTTGCCGGTACCGGCCTCCCCCTTGGTGCGGATCATCGCCGCCCCCTCCCCAATGCGCCGTAACGCCTCGCCCAGGTTGCGACAGCCGCAGACGAAGGGAACCCTGAACTTCCACTTATCAACGTGGTGCTCCTCGTCGGCCGGGGTGAGCACCTCACTCTCGTCAATGTAATCCACTCCCAGCGATTCCAGAATCTGCGCCTCGACGAAGTGACCAATGCGGCATTTGGCCATCACCGGGATAGAGACCGTCTCCATGATCTCTATGATCTTCTCTGGGTCGGCCATACGGGCTACGCCACCCTGGGCTCGGATGTCCGCCGGGACCCGTTCCAGTGCCATCACCGCACATGCCCCCGCTTCCTCGGCGATGCTGGCCTGCTCGGCATTAGTCACATCCATGATCACGCCGCCCTTTAACATCTGCGCCAGACCGCGCTTCACCGCCTCTGTACCAACTTGCTTTTCCATTTATCTACCTCCTACAGTCTACTCAAAAGGTGGGCCATCACCATAAACCCATCTATATTGTACCGCTGTTTGGGTAAAGCGTCAACGCTTCCGCCTCCAATTGACAACTTGGTGATGACGTGATAAACTTCCACCGGTCGGAGAGGAGCATTGATGAAACAACGAGTTATTTCTCGCCTGTGGGCCGTTCTGGGTCTCAGTGTCGCAGTGCTAGCCGGGCTGGGGCTGTTGCTGGTGTTCCTGGGACGCGAGCCGAGCGCGCCGGCCCCGACAATCACCCCGACAACCCCCACCCCCCCTGAAGATCCAATAGTGGTCAGCGTAGATGGTCGTCCCATCAGATACTCCTTCTGGATGGAGACAATCTTGCTCGACCAGGTGATGAGCGGGCTGGCCGGCCAGCCTGCTCCCACGCCCGACGAAACGCTACAGCGGTTGATCAACGAAGAGTTGGCACTGCAGGCCTTCCCACCAGAACAGGAACTGACTGTGGACCAGGTCGAGGCGCGGATTGCCGCGTTGGAGCAGACCTGGGGGTTGGATGATGCCGCTGTAGTGACGGCGCTGATGGAAGCCGGGCTCGACCGCGCTGCGTTCGAGCGGGCGACCAGGCGATTGTTGGCAGTGCAGGCCAGCCTGGAGGCACTGCAGAGCCGAGGGCACGACACCAAATCATGGCTGGAGGAGCAGCGGACCAGCGCCGAAATCGTGCTCAACGAGGAATTTGAGAACATGGCCGCGCCGGTCCTCCCTAGCGCACAGTCGCCGATTGCGACGCTGGTCAGATCTCCCCTCTCTGTGCCCGCAATCGAGTCGCCAATCGCATCGCCCACTCCCGCTCCTGCTCCCGAGACGCCCACGCCCGCCCTTGTACTTCCCGAAGTCGCACCCGATTTCACCCTCGAGCGGGCTGGCGGCGGCACGCTCACGCTAGCGGAGCAGTTGGCTCAGGGACCGGTGGTGCTGGTCTTTTTCCAGAGATGTGGCTGAGGGCCCGACCGGACGCAACTCGTGGAGTTGCAGAGAAATTACGAAACATTCCGGGAGGCCGGAGTGGAAGTGATTGCGCTGGCGGTCACATCTGTTGCAGCAGTGGATGGAGTACGGCAGAGCACGGGGGCCACCTACCCCCTGCTGGCCGACCCCGCGCACGAGGTCGCCACCGCTTACGGCGTATACAACCTGCTGGGCGATAGTCTCGCCGCCCCGGCCGTGTTCGTCATTGAGACGGACGGGCGCATCGTTTGGAGCCACGTCGGTCAGCACTCTGGTGACCGGCCCGGTGTTCAGGCGATCCTGGAGCAATTGCCGTAAGTTCGTACATTCGTAAATTCGTACATTCGTAAATTCGTA
>JAUWOI010000001.1 GCA_030612185.1 Anaerolineae bacterium | reverse complement strand
CCCTGGGACGCGCCCTGGAGGAAAAGTTACAAAATGGGGGAAGGATTATAGGCTCAACTCAGATTCGAGGGGTAAAACGAGCATCAGGACAGCTGATCGTCTATATGCCCCCACATCTGGGACAAGCGGGTCGCCTACAACTAGATGTGGGGGGCAATTGAAAGTGGCTGACTACTCGTGAGTGTTTACCCCACAAATCTGAGTAGACCCGGATTATATCCCTCCTTTCGCCCCATAATTGTAACATAAAACTGGACATTTGTCGAGGGATGGGGGGGTCTATTTTTTCTTAAAAACATCCTAATCTCTGAACTGGGGATTGTGGTGGTCATAGAATCCAAAGGAGTCCAGAGTCCGGTCCGGGTAGTGCTTGTCAAATCTTCCCTTTTCGTGTACTATTAGTACTTGACCCGGACGTAGTACGGGTATATTTAGGTTGTGAGGGATCTATGCTAGAATCTTTTTTCAATCCTCAGTCGGTTGCTGTTATTGGTGCCTCCCGTGACCCTGAGAAATTGGGCTACTCGGTGTTGGCCAATCTTAAAGAAGGAGGTTATTCGGGTCACCTTTACCCGGTCAACCCCAAGGCCAGTGAGATCCTCGACTTGAAAGCCTATCCCTCTGTGCTGGATATCCCTGATCCTGTAGACCTGGCGGTGATTGTTATTCCCTATCGTTTTGTGCCGGCTGCATTAGAGCAATGTGGGCAGAAAGGGATTCCTACCGTCGTGGTCATCTCCGCTGGCTTCCGTGAGGCCGGGCGCGAGGGGCTGGAGCGGGAGAGGGAACTGATTGATATCATTCGTGAGTACAATATGCGTCTCATCGGCCCCAATTGCCTGGGGGTGATTGACACTGCCACCTCGCTCAATGCGACGTTCGCTGCTGGTATGCCGCCTAGTGGTCCCATTGCCTTCATGTCTCAGTCGGGGGCGCTGGGTACAGCGGTGTTGGACATAGCGATGGCCGGTCGCATCGGGTTTTCCAAGTTTGCTAGTCTGGGTAACAAGGCAGACGTGAGTGAGATTGATCTGTTGGAGGCGTGGGGTGATGACCCGACCTCGCGCGTGATTCTCATCTACGTAGAGGGGTTGCCCGATGGGCAGAAGTTCATTGAGGTTGCGCGGAAGGTCACGCGCGACAAACCGGTAGTGGCGATCAAGTCTGGCGTGACCGCCTCGGGTTCGCGGGCGGTGTCGTCGCATACGGGTAGTCTGGCCGGCTCCGAGGCAGCCTACAAAGCGGCCTTTCGGCAGGCAGGTGTCATCCGCGCGACTTCCATGGAGGCACTCTTTGACTACGCACGCGCCTTTGCCTATCAGCCGCTTCTGAGGGGCGACCGCATTGGCATCGTCACCAACGCCGGTGGCCCAGGCATCCTGGCCACCGATGCGCTGGAGCACGCGGGGATGGATATCACGCGTCTTAGCCACGAGACAGTGGAGGCGCTGACGGACTATCTGCCGGGCGCGGCCAGTGTTGCCAATCCGGTAGATGTATTGGGGGATGCACTGGCCGATCGGTACGAGCGTGCGATTGAATTGGTGTTGGCTGATCCAAACGTGGATGGACTGATCGTGATCGTCACTCCCCAGGCGATGACTGAGATCGAGAAGACAGCCCATGCTGTGGGCCGCATGGCCCAGGATGCAGATAAGACTGTCTTGGCCTGCTTTATGGGGAAGGCGCGTATTGAGGCTGGGATAGATGTGCTGTGGCAGTACGGCGTGCCCAACTATCCCTTCCCCGAACGGGTAGCGGCGGCGCTGGCGGCGATGAGTGCCTACCGGCGCGAGCAGAGTAGAGCCGCAAAATCTTGCGGCTCTACCTTCGAGGTGCAGCCCAATGATGTCTGTGTACCACCTGTGCGGGAGTTGTTCGACCGCGTGCGGGCGGATGGGCGCGTCTCCATCGGTGATGCCGAGGCATGGACGGTGTTGGAATGTTATGGGTTCACCGTTCCTCAATCGCGCCTGGCTAAGACGCCCGAGGAAGCGATTGAGATCGCAGAGGAGATCGGTTATCCCGTTGTGATGAAGGTGGCCTCGCCCGATATCTTGCACAAGACCGACGTGGGAGGCGTCAAACTGAACCTGCGCTCGTCTGGCGACGTGCGGGATGCGTTTGATCTGATCGTTTATCGGGCTGGGCGCTATGTGCCGGGCGCGCACATTTGGGGCTGCCAGGTGCAGCAGATGGTGTCAGGTGGTCGAGAGGTGTTGGTGGGGATGAGTCGTGACCCGCAATTTGGGCCGCTGGTTGCCTTCGGACTGGGTGGCATCTACGTGGAAGCGCTGAAGGACGTCGCCTTCCGCGTGGCCCCCTTCAGCCGCCAGGAGGCGGAGGAGATGATCCGCGAGATTCGCTCTTACCCTCTGCTAGAAGGTATCCGGGGCCAGCCGCCAGCAGACCACGAAGCGATGGTGGACGCGTTGCTGCGGATCAGCCAATTGGTGACCGATTTTCCTGAGATCGTGGAGTTGGACATCAACCCGCTGATGGTCTTTGAAGAAGGGCGCGGGGCGATGGCGATAGATATGCGGCTGGTACTGGCGTCTCAATGACCTGAAAATACAGGGTAGATACTGCGGGCAATGAATGATGGTGTGTGTATCTGGCCGATAACAGTTTATCTAATAAAGAGAGGCAATGACAATGAAAGCGTTGTACGTAACTTCCTTGCAGAGATTCAGTGGCAAGACCGCTGTCTGTCTAGCGCTGGGACGACGGCTGCAGAAGGAAGGGTATAAGGTTGGTTACTTCAAGCCGCTCTCCACTCAGCCGTGGGAGCCGATTCCCGGGAGAGCACAGGACGAGGATGCCGATTTCGTGCGGCGGATGTTGGGGCTGACAGAACCTCTGGAGGATCTGGTGGGCGTCATTCTCACCCCTGCCCTTGTGCGGGATATGCGCTGTGGTTGCACCGACCGTGACCTTATGTCGGAGGTGAAGGCAGCCTATGAGCGGGTTATTCCTGGTAAGGACGTTATTCTGTTGGAGGGTGGGGCCTCCCTGCGAGAGGGAGTCAGCCTTGGCCTGGGGCCTACCATGGTGGCAGATGCACTGGATATGCCGACCTTGGCCATTGTCTACTTCAATAATCGGGTGAGCGTGGCGGACGATTGTCTGTCGGCACATATTATGCTAGAAGGCCGGCTACTGGGTGTGCTCATCAACGCCATACCGAACAAGGCGAAGAATCTCATAGCGAAGGTGTGCAGCCCATGTCTGGAAAAGCAGGGGATCCGGGTACTGGGACAGGTTCCCCTCCAGGAGCAACTTCGGGCCATCAGCGTGGGAGAGCTGGCGGATGTGTTGAAGGGTGAGTTCCTGACTATGCCAGAGAAAAGGGACGTACTGATTGAGCATCTGGTGGTCGGGGCGATGAACGTGGAGCAGGCGCTGCCGCGCATACGACGTATACCCGGGACCAAGGCGGTGATCACCGGTGGCGATCGGGCCGACATGCAACTGGTGGCGCTGGAGACGGCGACCCATTGTCTGGTTCTAACCGGTCATCTGCGGCCTGTACCCGAGGTGCTACGTCGCGCTGAGGAACTCGGCGTCCCGGTGTTGCTGGTGCGTGGGAATACAATGGAGACGGTGGAGGCAGTCGAGCGAGTCTTTGGCAAGACACGGTTGGGGCAGGCGGCCAAACTGGAGCAGTTCGAGACGCTGCTGGCTGATCACTTCGACTTCGAGAGGCTGTGCAAGGGGATGGGGTTGGAGGGATAGCAATGGGCCAAGAACGAATGGCGAGTACGTACGACGTAGGCCGACTTCTGTCGGTGGTGGAAGGACTGCCCCTTGATCTGGAACGGTACGATGGAATCGAGATAATGGATGTGGAGCGGTTCTTGGAGGTGCTGAGCGCCGGGTAGGGTCTTGGAAACATGTAGGCGATCGAACAGGTTTTTTGGCAAGACACGGTTGGATCAGCGGGCCAAACTGGAGCAGTTCGGGGCCCTGCTGGGCGAACACTTCGGCTCAGAAAGGGCCGGATCAGATGACATACGCAACTGATGGAGGAATAATGATTGAGACTGAGATTGATGCCATTGTCGCCCGCGAGATTTTGGATTCGCGGGGGAACCCCACTATTGAAGTGGAGGTGATGTTGATGGGAGGAGCCTGGGGGCGGGCCGCTGTCCCCTCCGGGGCCTCCACCGGCTTCCACGAGGCGCTGGAATTGCGCGACGGCGATAAGGGACGTTACAACGGTAAGGGTGTGTTGCAGGCGGTCGCCAACGTCAATGACGTTATCGCCGACGAACTGTTCGGCTGGGACGGTACCGACCAGGCCGGGATTGACGCGTTCCTGCTGGAACTGGATGGCACGCCCAACAAGGGGAAACTGGGGGCCAACGCTGTCCTGGGCGTATCGCTGGCTGTGGCCCACGCGGCAGCCAACGCGCTCCAACTGCCACTTTATCGCTACGTCGGAGGCGTGCACGCCCATGTGCTGCCAGTGCCGATGATGAACATCCTCAACGGCGGCAAGCACGCAATGGACGGCCCCGACTTGCAGGAGTTTATGATTATGCCGGTGGGTGCATCATCCTTCGCCGAGGCGCTGTGCTGGGGAAGCGAGGTCTATCACGTGCTTAAGGGTGTCCTCAAAACCAAGGGGTACTCCACGGGCGTCGGGGACGAGGGAGGCTTCGCGCCCAGCCTCAAGGCGAACGAGGAGGCCATTGAGGTCATCCTGGAGGCTGTTGAGAAGGCGGGCTACAAATCTGGCCAGGACATCCGCATCGCGCTCGACCCAGCCGCCAGTGAGTTCTATGAGGATGGGCGGTATCTCCTCAAGAAAGAGGGCCGCACGCTCACTGGCGCGGAGATGGTCGAGTTCTATGCCGACTGGGTGGAGAAGTACCCTATCGTCAGCATTGAAGACGGGCTGGCCGAGGACGACTGGGACAGTTGGGTGCTGATGATGGAGCGGTTGGGTGATCGGGTTCAGATCGTGGGTGATGACCTGCTGGTGACCAGCGTGGCGCGGGCGCAGAAGGCGATTGATCTGCGCGCCTGCAACTCCCTCTTGTGCAAGGTGAATCAAATCGGGACACTCACAGAGGCCATCGCTGCCGTGCAGCTGGCGCAGCGGGCCGGCTGGACGGTCGTTGTATCGCATCGTTCGGGCGAGACGGAGGATGCGACCATCGCTGACTTGGCAGTGGCGCTGAATACCGGGCAGATCAAGACCGGCGCGCCCTGTCGCTCCGACCGCGTCGCCAAGTACAATCAATTGCTGCGCATCGAGCAGGAGTTGGGTGAACAGGCCCTATATGCGGGCGTGGCGGCCTTTGTCAATCTACGATGTTAGGTCGAGGACGAAAGAAAACATAAATGACTGACAGGCAAACCTTATGGCCGGCCGGAGTGGTGGGGTTGATGTTGCTCCTGGCGGGTTTGGGATGCAGCATCTACTCGCTCGTGCCCCAGCCAGAGCCAATTCATACTCCAGTGGGCGAGGTCACGCCATCCCCGGAGCCCACCGCAGTGCCCACACTGGCACCAACTCAGGAACCTTTACCAGAACCAGAACCAGAGATGAGCGTGTATGCTAATCCCCTGGCAGGCTTCAGTATTCTCTACCCGGCGGATTGGATGTACGAGGCTGTGGGTGGGGGCGTCTATTTCGTCGAGGACGAGGGGGTGTTGGAGTACTTCGATCCGGCGGATGGGCCGATGCTCGCGGTCATGACGGTCAGTCGTGAGGAGGTGGAACTGGAATTCGGGTCGGACGTGACGACGGAGGATCTGCTGGATGGTATGTTGGAGAGTCTGGGCGGGGGAGAAGAGGCCACAATCGGGGAGGTCGAATCCTGGACGTTTGGCGAAATTCCCGGTCTTGGCGTTGAGGCAAGTTGGACCGAGGAGCAAGCCGATGCTCAATTGCACGGTTACGTGATCGCCGCTGTGGGTGAGGAAGTGGTTGGCCTTGGGTTTGGGACCTCACCGGAGGACGACCTGCTCTCTTATGCACCGATCTTTCAGGATATGTTCGCTAGCCTGGAGTTCTTCCCGCCCGAGATACCCGAACCTGTGGAAAGGGGACCGATCCAGCCAGGAGGGATGGTGGAAGGCCGCCTGCCCCCTGGTGGCGTGGACATCTGGTACTTTGAGGCGGAGGGAGGATACGCTATCATCCGACTGGATGCTGCTGCCCCCGACACTTTGGACCCCTACCTGGAACTCCACAACGAGGATGGGGTTATCATCACCGAAGATGATGATGGCGGCGAGGGTTACAATGCCCTTATCGTAGACTTCCCCGTGGCTACCTCCGTCACCTACACTATCCATGCTCTGACCTACAGCGGCGCAGGCGATTACACTCTCAGCCTTGAGGTTGCCGAAGAGCCATCTGGCGACGTGATCGAATACGGGCAGACGGTCGAGGAGATGCTGGCGGAAAGTGTACAGCACGCGTGGTTCTTCCAGTGTGCTGAGGGGGACGTGGTCACGATTGCGATGGATGCCCTGGATGAGGATGTGGATCTGGACTGCTATCTTGAGTTGTATGGCCCCAACGGTGTTGCACTGACCGACGACGATGACAGCGGCGAGGGGTTAGACGCTCTCATCGAGTACTATGAACTGCCCGCCGATGGTACCTATCGTTTAGTTGCCAGCAATGCCTTGTTTAGCGGCGGAGCATACGAACTCACGTTGGAGCAGACGGAGATGGTGATCGAGGGCACTCTCACCTACGGCGAGATGATGAGCACCACCCTGGAACCTGGCACACGTCATCACTGGCTGTTTGAGGGCGGGGAGGGTGACGTGGTCACCATCTCTATGACTGCCGTGAGCGAGGATATGGATACTTACCTCGAACTGTTCGCGCCCGATGGCGTGCGGGTTATGAGTGACGATGACGGCGGTGGGGAAGCCAACGCCGAGATTTCTGCATTCGAGTTGCCGATGAGCGGCACCTATCGCATCATCGCGCGGGGCTACGACGATGTAGATGTGGGTGAATACGAGTTGGCCTTGACCGGACTATAGGGTCACATTTGCGATACAGTAGAGACTTGGAGTGAGATGCCGCGTACAAAAATTGTCTGTACCATTGGGCCAGCCTCCAGTTCGCCCGAGGTGATGCGTGGCCTGATGCGGGTCGGGATGAACGTGGCACGCATCAACTTCTCCCACGGCGACTATGCCACTCATGCCCATTCTATTGCTACCCTGCGGCGGGTTGCGGAGGAGGAAGGCCGGTTGGTGGCCGTCATAGCCGATCTGCAGGGGCCTAAGTTGCGTGTGGGTGAGATCGAAGGTGGGGCGGTCGAACTGCGCGAGGGGGACGTGGTGACGCTGACGTCACGCCTCCGGCCTGGCGCGACGGATGAGATACCTGTGCCCCACCCGCAGTTGTTACGCGATCTGAGGCCTGGTCAGAGCGTGCTACTAGATGACGGACGTCTGGAGTTGGTCGTCGTGCGGGCTGGTGAGGGCAACCTGAAGTGTCGCGTGGTCGCGGGTGGCCAACTCACCTCTCACAAGGGGATCAATGTCCCAGGCGCAACGCTTAACCTTTCTGCCCTCACGCCCAAGGATCGGGAGGATGCCCTGTTCGCGCTGGAACAGGGCGTGGACTTCTTTGCGCTCTCCTTCGTCCGCCGTCCGGCCGATGTGCGCGAACTGCGGCAATTCCTGAAGAGTAGAGGTGCCAGTGTCTCCATCATTGCCAAGATTGAGAAGCCCGAGGCGCTCTCGGTTTTCGACGAGATCCTGGCCGAAGCCGATGGCATTATGGTTGCCCGGGGCGACCTGGGGGTGGAGACGCCTGCTGAGGAGGTGCCGTTTCACCAGAAGAGCATCATGCGAGCCTGCAATCAGGCCGGCAAGCCGGTCATCACCGCTACGCAGATGCTCCAGACGATGATCGAGAACCCGCGCCCGACGCGGGCGGAGGCGTCGGACATTGTTAATGCTATCCTGGATGGCACTGATGCGGTGATGCTTTCCGGCGAGACGGCGGTGGGCCGGTACCCGATTGGGGCGGTGGAGACGATGGCGACGATCTGCGCCAACGCGGAGGCACATTTGCCCTGCGGGCGACTGCTGTACATGGGAGACGGTGACCACAGGCATGGGACTGTCACGGAGGCTATCAGTTGTGCCGCGGTTGAAATCGCCAGTGAAGTGGAGGCCAGGGCGATCGTCACCGCGACGATGTCGGGTATGACGGCGCGTATGGTGGCGCGTCATCGTCCATCCGTCCCTATCGTGGCCGTGACGCCCAGTCGGATGACCCTGTTCCGGTTGACGCTCGCGTGGGGCGTAGAACCTGTGTTGGTACCGGAGTTCAAGACCACCGATGAGATGGTGCGGGTGATGGTACGGGCAGCATGTGAGAAAGGGGTGGTGGCCTGGGGTGATCTGGTGGTACTGACGGCGGGTGTCCCCTTCGGCGGAGGGGGGACCAATATGCTCGAAGTTCACATGGTAGGGGAGAACGAGGAAGCGTGAAGATGCTAACACATCACGCACCACTTGTCATGTTTCAGGCGTCGCGCCTTCTGGTGGGGCGGCCTCTGGCTTTGAGGAGGGCACGGGCTCAAGTGCCTGTGGTGTGGCGCTTGTGCCGCAGTAGGGACAAAGGGACCAGCGCAGGTGGAGCGGGCGGCCACATTCCGGGCAAGCCCTCTTGAGCCTGGTGTGGCAGGCAGGGCAGTACAGGTAGTTGCTCCTGACCCGTTGCCCACACCCAGGGCAGATCTCCGGCTCTTCTATTGCCTGCAGCAGGGCCTCTTGTTCCAGGGAATGTTCGTATGCTTCCGCCAGCGTCTCTCGCGGGCGTAGCATCAAGTACACCACAAACCCGACGATGGGCACCACGATCACCAACAGCGTGGCCAGTATCTGTGCCAGAAAGTCGCGGGAACGAGCGCGAATGTCGCGAAAGGTCCAAATCACCATCCCGCCGAATAGCGCAATGGTCACTCCCCCACAGATGGTGGATAGAATGGTCAGGTAGGTGGGAATTCTCTCCAAGATGCCTTCCATTGATGGCACGCTCCTTATTTGGGGAGATGTTCAGGCTGAATCTGTTCACTATCGCATGGTGCGAAGAGCCGGCCAAGCGGGACGTATTATACCACTGGCTGGTGTAGGAGCAAGTGTTGGGTGCATGCCATTTGACAATTTCGTGCGAATTAGTATAGTAGTAGTATGGTGAACGACGAAGCAAAGGCTGAGTACAGGCCAATGATCAGGGACTTGCCCGTTGATGAGCGCCCGCGTGAGCGGCTGGTCCACGCAGGTGAGGGGGCGCTCTCGATGGCGGAACTGCTGGCCATCATCCTGGGCACGGGTGTGGGCGGCGAAAGCGCCCTGGCGTTGGCCACGCGGCTCATCTCACGCTACGGCGGGTTGCCGGGCCTGGCCAGGGCCAGTTTCACCGAATTGCGGGCCGAGAAAGGACTGGGACTGGCCAAGACGTCGCAACTCAAGGCGGCGCTGGAAATAGGCCGCCGGATGCTCATGATCGCCCCAGAAGATCGTTTCGTCGTGCGCTCCCCGGCCGACGTGGCGCAACTCCTGATGGCCGAGATGAGCCATCTAGAACAGGAGCACTTTCGAGTGCTGTACCTGGATACGCGCAATCGGCTGCTTGGCTCCGAAACGGTGTACGTGGGAAGTCTCAACGCTTCGCACATTCGGGTGAGCGAGGTGTTCCGGGAGGCCGTCAAACGGAATTGCGCTTCAATCATCGTTGTGCACAACCATCCCTCGGGCGACCCAACGCCCTCACCTGAGGACGTAGAGGTGACCCGCCAGTTGGTGGCAGCGGGCAACCTGCTGGACATTGAGGTTCTGGACCATTTGATCATCGGACAGCAACGTTTCGTGAGCCTGCGCGAGCGCGGGCTGGGCTTTGAGTGAAAAAGGAGGAATATATGGGAAGGGTGTAGGCGACATATACGGCGGAGTAGCGATGCAGTGCAGGCAGTGCATGGAGGTCAGAGGGCGTGAGAGACGGCGAGTGCAAAAGCAATACTAGGAGAGAGATTGGGATGGCGCTGCGCTTGATGCGGGTACAACGATAAGCGCGTATTGCTGTGTCGGTGTTGCCACGCCGGTGTGCATAGCGGCGAGACAAACTCACTTTACTAAGTGCGACGGTCTAGGGTGAACCATCGCAGAAGGAGAATAGTACACATGGCTAATCTATTACGCAACGGCGACTTTGAAATGGACTGGGGTGTGGACAAGAGTCATCGCTGTCTCATATTTCCTGTTGACGGTGAGTCATACGAGACAGACGTAGGAAACATTTTTACGCCTTCGGGCGGTTGGGTGACCTGGTTTCGCCACGATGCGGGTACGTGGGATCAGCCCGAGGTGCGGGATGCCTGGGTGACCCACGACTCCAGGAGGGTGCACAGCGGTCAGAAGGGGACGCTTCTGTTTACGTTCTACCGCAAGCACGATGCGGGGTTTCTCCAGCAGGTGCAGACGACGCCGGGGGAAAGGGTGCGCCTGACAGCCTGGGCGCATGCCTGGAGCAACCACAAAGTGGAGGGGCATGAATCGTGCGGCGACGACGCGCGCTGTTCTTGCGGTGTGGGCAGGAAGGCAGCGTTTATCCTGGAGGGCGAGGCGTCTGAGCTGGACGGAGACCCGTGGAATGACGCAATCCCAAACTTCACCTTCTACGTGGGGATTGACCCTACCGGCGGCACCAACCCGTTTGCCAGCACGGTGGTGTGGGGCCGGGGTGCGCACATCTATAACGAATACGCCCAGCTTCCCTCCGTGGAAGAAACGGCTCAGGCTGACACTGTGACGGTATTCCTCCGCAGCAAAACCTTGTGGCCCTTTAAGCACAACGATGCCTACTGGGACGATGCGGAACTGGTCGCCGTGGGTGGGGCGCTGAAGGTACGGCTGAGCTACCAGCCGGTCAGTCCGAGGGTCGGCAAGGCGGTGACAATCGAGGCCCGCTCGCAGACCACCCTGAGCGATGCCCGTCTGGTGATCCGTCAGCCTTCAGGGGCGGAACTGCCACAGGGAACGGTTGTGACCGGGCGCGATGGAAATTGGTACACGTGGACGTATACTACCTCTCCGCTGAGCGATGTCGGGAGGTATGAGGCTGTGTTTTCTGCCGCTGGAGATGTGGAGGCGACCGGTGCGTTTGTCTGTGCTCCAGATGTACGCGGGCTTCCCCGTGAGCAGTACAAACGGACTTACGTGTTGCTCCCTCCCGATGCCAACGTGGCTTGGGCTCTGGCGGTGGTGGATGGAGCGTGGAATCGGCATCGGTATACTGTTGGTGGCAGCGCGGACGATGCCGGTATCGGCGACCTGGACGCGCGGCGGGTGGTCGCGGTCAATCCGGGGAAATGGCCCAGCGATTTGCGAGCCTTCTTTGCGGAGCACTACCCGGGCGTGGAGTACGTCGCCATCGAGGCCGGGACGCCAGTCGAGTTGACGCAGAAATTGAAGCAGTTGTAGTCATTGCCGGACAAGAAGAGGCCCCCACTGGTAGGTGGGGGCCTTTGTACTACAGACGCTTGTTATGAGTTCATTCCTGGGCCCACAATTCCACTTCCGCCACCATGGCGTTGAAACTGTGACCGGAGGCGTAGATAGTCAGGCTCTTGACGATGGCGGGTGGTGCGTCAGCCAGTTCCTCTATTAGGTTACCCGACTCGTAAGTTCGCCAGTTTCCCAGGGACATCTGCTCAGTCCAGGGATACAATGGCCAATCGGGAGCCGGTTCACCCGTATAGAAGCCGTAGAGCCAGTACCGGTCGTTATCATAGATGTCCTTGTAGTCAATGCGGATGATGATGGGGCACTCGGAACTGAGGTAGCCGCAACCCCCAAAGCCCGAAATGTTCTGATAGATGATACGCACGGCTAGATCCAGTTCAAGCGAGGTGAAATCACGCACGTCGTAGTTGATCTCTTGCCGGATGCCCACTTCGGCGTGGTTACTGCCGTTGCGGTAGAAATTGGCCACCTCCTGCTCTGCGTCGGTGACGATGTTGACACTTCCCAGAGGTTGCTCGGGATCCGTCTGCTCGCCATAACTGGTCCATCCCTTCTCTAACGGAGCCTGAAAGTTGCCATTGATGATCAGATTGCGAGCGGCAGGCAGTGGGCCGACAATTTGCTCATCATCAATGATGGCACGCTCAGCCTGGCTGAGTGGCATCGCCTGTTCAGCGTTGTTGATCACATTGGCCTGTCCAGCGCGTGCTGTAACCTCTGTCGTTGTCTCGTTGACCTTGACTTCATAGCTCCCTTCCGTCAGCGTGGCCGTTCCGTGGGGGGTATGTACCTCGGCGACCGTAGTTCTGCCGTCGTCATTGGAGACGTTGATGCGAACTCGTCCAGTTTTGATCTCCAGCGCGACTTTGTGGGGCAGGCGGCTGGCGGGGAAGCGTGGGGAGCGTGCCGACGAAAGCATGACTTCCGTATTGTAGTAGAGTTTGACCGTTGTGATGATGGCGGGATCATCTGCCTGGGGTGCATACATCACTATGCTGCCGTCGGTGGATTCTTTTGTGACGATTGTCGTGCGTTCGGGGATGTCATCGCGATCTTCGGCGATAGCGACCGGTTCGCCCCGGCCAGCCAGCGTGACGCTCAACGGCGGCCGCTGCACCTCGAGGGTTACCTTCTGTCTGATGCGGGCGTTGAGGATGTACCAGCGGACACCCAGTGGCACGGCAATGGTCAGACTTACGCAGATGAAGAACGATGTCAGGAGGATGATCCAAGCCAGGCGTTCGGGGTTTCTTTTCATAGGTATCGTACCCCGAAGCGTTCGAATTCGCCGCTAGGAGTTTCCCACTCGACATCCACCTGCTGCACCGCCGAATGGGGAGAACCACGGTGCAGGAAAGCCAGGAAGCCATTCAGCGCCTCGCGCTGGCCCTCGCCCACGGTCTCCACTGTGCCGTCCCAGCGGTTGGCGACCCAGCCGGTAAGCCCCAGTTGCTGCGCGGCGCGGATGGTGTAGTAGCGGAAGTTAACCCCCTGCACGTATCCGTGAACGATGGCGTGCAGGTGGGCTTCTGGTTTTGGTTTCTCTCCCATCTTTCACACTCCTCACAGGACGCGGAGAAAACGTGGCTCTCGCTTGTCGAAGCGGTGTAGACTGACCTCGCGAGCCTGCTGTATGGCCTGCTCGTACTCCGCCCGTGTGATAGGACGGTCGAGCGGTGGTAGTTCAGCGGCCTTGTAGCAGGGCCGGTACTGATCCATAATGTTTATGTAAGTGTCGCGTGAGACCTCTTCTGCCAGGAAACGGGCGATTTTGGCTGTCCCGGCCAGTTCGTCGGGCAGCACCAGGTGGCGCACGAGCAGTCCTCTCAGCGCGATGCCGCTCTCGTCAAGCACCAGGTCGCCTACCTGGCGGTACATCTCTTTAACGGCGGCCTGGTTGACCGTTGGATAAGCCTTGACTTTGGAGTACTTCTGCGCAGTCTCCGCGTTGGCGTACTTCATATCCGGCATGTAGATGTCCACCACGCCGTAGAGCAATGCAAGCGCCGCGAGGGAGTCGTAGCCGCCGGTATTGTAGACCAGTGGCAGGTTCAGCCCTGCTTGGGCGGCGATGAGTACGGCGGCCAGAATCTGTGGCATGATGTGAGTGGGCGAAACGAGGTTGATGTTATGACACCCTTGTGCCTGGAGTGAGAGCATCATCGTGGCCAGTTCCTCCGGTTCGATTTTCTGCCCGTGGCCCAGTTGGCTGATGTCGTAGTTTTGGCAGAACTGGCAGTTGAGGTTGCACCAGGCAAAGAAGATGGTGCCGGAGCCACGCCACCCTCGCAGTGGGTCCTCTTCCCCCATGTGGGGGTGGTAACTGGTGACGACGGCCCGCACGCCGGTCTTACAAGAACCGGCACGCTCGTGGCGGTCCACGCGGCACTCCCGGCCGCAGAAGTCGCAGGCGTGCAAGCGCTCATAGGCGGCTTGCACGCGCCGCTTCAACTCGCCTGAGCGAAGCAATGCCAGATAAGCAGGTTCAAATGCTGTGCTCACCACTGCACCGGTACCTTGTGTACGCGCCAATGGCGATTGCGATACTTGACGTAGCCGTTGCGCTGGCCGAACTGGTAAACTTGCCAGGTCACCTCGACATCGCGACGGCAGTAGGCGATGACCTTGTCCAGTTGGCCTTGATGGAACCAGCGCACGGCCTGTAACCCGTCGGCGCTTTTTGTCTCCCCCAGCGTGGCGGTAGCGATGGCGTCGAGGGATAGCCTCCAACCGAGTGTGTGGTACAGATCGTCGAGCATGTCGAGCGTGGGGATGCGCTCCAGTCTCTCGGTAGTGTAAGCGTGCAAAACCTCGTAGTCGAAACGGAGCACGTTGTAGCCGACCACCAGGTCTGCTCCACGCAGTGTGGCGATAAGGTGGTCCACTTCTTGCTCGGTGTAATCACGGTAGACGTCCTCGGCGGCGTTGTAGGTCACAGCAACCGCCAGGTGCATGTCGCGGATGTGATTCCAGCCTCCTACCTCGTCGGCCGTATATTGGGTCTCCAGGTCGAAGACGATGATGTTGCGCATCTGATGTTCCTCGTTTGTAACGGACTAGCGGCGGCGACGGAGCCCGCCAATCATCGGCACGGCCATCAATAGGCTCAACAGCCATAGTCCTATCCAGACGCCGATTTGCTCAACCCAGGCCCGCCAGGGGGCCTGGGGCTCCAGGCTTGCCCGCCACGTGGTCTCCAGACCACTCAGGCTGACGTTGAAAGCCTCCTGTACTCCCCCTGCGCAACTGGCACCGTTGGCATAGGCTGCCAGCAGAGTACGTATCCCTTCAGCGCTGTATTGCTCACGAATGAATTGTACTGTACTACCACTCTGGGCGTAGGCCAGAAACGCGGTGTGTGAAGCGGGTGAGAAGGGGACGCATAGAGCCTCCAATGGAAGGAGTTCCCCCGCCACGCGTGCCTCTTCGAGCACCATAGTGTACTCCGGCGTCGGCAACTGTTCGTTGACCGTGGCCAGCCCTTCATCCAGCCACTTGGGGACGTACTTATAGCCGGTTGGCGTGACAGTCTGATAGACCAGCAGGTGAGTGATTTCGTGTGGGATGTAGCGCATCATGCGCGATATGTAGACCTCTTCTTCAAATGGGATGGCGACGACGATCACGCCCAATTCGGGATGTGCCTGGCCGCCCACCCACTCCCGTCCTGCGAGTGCCATCGCCGCCTGGAGATTGTGCTGCGAGTCATAGATGTAGACGTTGATAGACTCGGGCACTGGGGCTCGCAGTTCCACGTTGCTCTCCTCCAGGCTGGACTGGGCGATGTCGAGCGCCGCCTGACCGAAGGGTGGGTCGCCGTGCCCTTCGATCCAGTGGATGGTGAGGCCGTCAGCGCTGAGTTGTTCCCAGCGGAAGCGATTGTCCGTGTATTCGAACTGCTGAGGCTCTGTAGTAAGAGTATTGCCCGCAGCGTCCTCAATCTGCCACCAGAAGGTGATTGTGGCGAACGGTGGCAGGGGGGAACGGCGCAAGTCGTGCGTGTGGTCGATGCTGATTTTGCGGGCTGGCTCGGTAGGCACATTCACAGACTCGGCCCGCTCGTTGCCTGTGGCGCGAAAGAACAGGTAGACCTGGGTGATTTCGGCGTCGGAGGTGACCCGCAGCGTGAATGTAACTTGCTGGGCGTAACTGTAGCCGGCTTTGTTCTCGACCACGGTAATACCATCGGCTACGGCAGTGGACGCAGCCGGCAGAAACACCAGCGCCAGAACGAGGCTGGCGATTTTTCTCCATTCGCTATTCGCCATTTGCTATTCGCTATTTGTAACGAGTTCGCTCACGAATTTGGCTCTTGGGCTAGCCTGGTGAAGAACTCTGGCAGGTCCCCGTGCAGGAACTCCAATTCATCCAAGGCGGCTTCGGCCGCGGTTCGCGTGGCCTCGTTCTCTGCCAGGCAATAATGTTCCAGAATCTCCCGCGCCTCGTCGCCCCCGATCTGCCCCAGGGCCCACAGTGCTGCTTCTTGTACCTCGGGGTCAACGTCGTCGGCCAATTTCTCCAGTTCGGGCACGGTCTCGTGAAGTTGAAGTTCGCCACAGGCCCAGGTGGCTTCGTAGCGCAGTTCAGGGTTAGGGCTGGAGATCTGTTGTCGCACATGGCGGGTCCAGCGGGTGTCGGCGCTGCGCCCCATGGCGAAGACGGCGTTGATGCGCACCTTCTCCACCGGCGCGGCGTAGGCCTCGCTGATCAACTCTGCTATGGTCTCGTTGCCAACGTAAGCCAGTGACTCCAGTGCCCGTCGCCGCACTTCTATGTGCTCGTCTGCGGCTTGGCACGCGTCCAGCAGGGCCTCGTAAGCCGTGGCACGTGGCCCAGGACGCATCTTCCCAAGTTCGCCCATCAGGATGAAGCGACCCAGCGATGTGGCCGCAGCCGTTCGCACGGTGACGTCTCCGTCTTCCCGCAGGCGCGCTGCCAGGAGTGGGACCAGGCGCACGTCTTCGTCCTCCCACAGTCCCTCGATCGCTGCCGTGCGCACCTTGGCGTCTTCGTCTTCCATCCCCAGGCGGAAGAGCGTGCCGAAGTCCACCTCGAAATCCGCCTCGGCCAGTTCCACCAGCCGTGCAATCAGCCGCCGCCGCAACTCGACGGGCAAGCACGGCCACACCTCGCGCACCCGCGCCACGTCTTCGGCCTTCAGGCTTGAGAAGTAGTACAGCGACGCCTGGGCCGGCATCTCGACGCTTTCACGCAATTCGTCAAGCAAAAGGTCAAGTGGACGTTTCATCTCACTTCTTCAGCCACGACCAGGGGATGATTGGATTGATGAGGTCTTGAATCATCATCAAAGCCATCAGGCCAATCAGAATCATCAGGCCCACGGAGTGAATGGTCATTTCGCGTTCAGGCGAGATGCGTCGGCCGCGCATAGCCTCAATGAGCACGAGGAAGATGCGCCCGCCGTCGAGAGCGGGAAGGGGCAGCAGGTTGGTCAAGCCTAGGGCCAGGCTGATGAGCGACGCGGTCTGCAACGCGCGGAAAGCCATGCCCCATCTGATGCTCTGTTGCAGAGAAATGGCCAGTATTTCGCTGATGCCGACCATGCTGGTTGGACGTGCCTCCTGGGGGGTTATGTCGCCCCGGGCAAGCAGTGCCGGAACCTGCACGGTCATCAGGATAGTGGCGGTGATGTCGTTGATGCCGGCATGCAGTGCTTCAGGGAGACTGTAGTACCGCACTGTGTTCCGGTCGGGCCAGGGGTCCATCAGGATGCCCAGGAGGCCATGTCCTTCGGAGGTGCGCCGGGGTCTGGCTATCAAGGTTAGTGTCTCTTCTCCGCGCAAGATGGTGATCTCAATGTCCTGTTCTGGCGCGGCTTGAACGATGCTACGCAGTTGTTCCAGACCACCGTAGAGGCTTGCTCCCTCGATGCATTCTTTCCCAACAGCCACAATAATGTCATGGGGCCGCAACTCTGCTTCTTCAGCCGCGGATTCTGGTTCCACGCCAGCGACTTCGACCGCCCATCTTTCGGGGTGGCCGGCGGCGTATGCGCCGACGAGCAGCACCAGGGCGGCGATGATGTTGAACACTGGCCCTGCGGCCATCACCGCCACGCGCCAGCGTTTGGATTGGACCGCCAGGCTGAGCGGATCGGAGGGATCCTCCTCGCCGGTCATTTTCACGAACGCCCCCATGGGCAGCCAGTTAAGGCTGTACAGAGTGCCGGGCTCAAAGGTGGTCAACTCGCCGCGCAAGTGTAGGCCCTCGTGTGTGGCCTCAGAGTTGAGTTCTCGATACTCCGTATCCAGATCAAGCATTGTCAGGCGACGCAGGACACAGGTGCCATCGTCCCGCTTGTGGGCGACGGCATCCACGTGGACGCCGGCGGCCAGTTCGGGGGGCAGCCGGAATCTTGCCGGGATGATCACGCGCATGACGCCGATATCGAGATAGCCTTTGCCGCGCCACAATTTCAGCAGGCGGGGCGGGAATCCAAATCCAAATTCCTCGACCCGCACTCCCGCCAACTTGGCAAAGATGAAGTGGCCCAGTTCGTGAATCAGAATGATAGGCCCCAGCATGACGACCAGTGTGCCAACCAGCCAGAATACAACGTTCATCTAGTCTACTCTCCGTGCCCTCAATCAGAAGCGGGCGCTTGCGACGCCCGCCCTGCTTTTTGTGAGCCTGTGTTAGCAGGCGTACCATCTTCACTCATCTACTCATCTCCTCATATTATACCCTCAGCGGCCCAAACCTGCAACATCAGAGAGGAAAGCCAGTACTCTGTCCAGGACTTCTTGTGGCGTCAATCCGTCGGTGTGGATGTAGAGGTCCGCATGTTGTCGGGCGTGGCGCAGCCGCCGGGTCAGTTCGGCCCACCAATCTGCTCCGGCGTCAGTGGGCCGGCGCTGGCAGGCGACTTCCCAGGAAACGTCCAGGTAGACGAGCAAATCGGGTTGGGTGAAACGTTGCCACATCGTGGGCACATAGGAGTGCTCCTGTGCCACCTCGCGGGCGTTGTACCCGTGTGCCCGCAGCGCCCCCACGAGCAATGATTTGCCCGAGGCACACGGGCCGACTACGCCAATCAGCGGGTGTCTCTCACGTTTGGCTTGTTTCACCGGCTTGACGTTTTCCCCCTGGAGAACAAGCGCGCCGTCCACGGGCGGCGGCGCGGGCTGTTGGTTCCTCCCTGGGAAGGGCTGCGTTGCTCGCCGCTCATCTTGCGCAGGCGGGCCAGTGGTTCCAGCGAGGCGAAGACCACCAGGCGATCACCAGCGCGGAGTGTGACATCGGGAGCCGGGTGCAGGTCGATGCTATCCGGTCCCTGGTGTAGGATGATGGTCATGTCGAGTTCCTGCTCTACCTGGGCGATGGTGCGTCCCTCCAACGCCGAGTCCACCTGTACCGTCGCCCGCGCCACGTTCAGAAGCACGTCGTCCACGTAGAACGAGTAGTCAATCTGTGCCCGTGTGGCAGCGGCGGCGAAGATCGCGGCGGCCAACGCTGCGGTACTGAAGGCGGTGTGGATGCCGAACCCGCGTTTCACCTTCTCTGCCAGTTGAGCGTCGAACATGCGCAGCACTACCTTGATATCTGGGTTGAGTTCCCGGGCGTCGAGCGCGATGTCCAAGTTCGTCAGCTCATCCTGGGTGCAGACAACGATAGCGGACGCTTCCCGCACGCAGGCTTTCTCCAGCATCTCCCGCTGCCGGGCGTCGCCCAGCAACACTGGCACGTTCACCTGGCGTATCTCTTCCAGGAACGGGCGCTCGGCATTGCGCTCGATGCCGATGATATCCTCTCCCAGCCGGAGCAACTCTTTTACGACCCGGTAGCCGACTTTTCCCAGGCCGCACACGACGATATGATCATGGTAGGTCGAAGCGATAGCCACTTGCCAGGCCTCCTTTCGCTCGTGACGGTTGAACAGCGCTACGCCGAAGCGCAGGACGCCATCGGCGACGACGGCCAGTCCGATAAGAGGGACGACGATGAACAGGAGTTGTAGTCCTGGTACTGTGGGAAACGGGAGGATGGTCTCCAAGAATATGAGTTTGAGGGTGGCGTGCAATGCTTCGGCCCAGCCGGGGCGCTGTCCGCTTTCGGGATAGAGGTAGAAGAAGCGCAGAGTCAGGGTGCCGCCACACAGGAGCACAGCGAAGGCGATTAGGGAGACGCGAAACTGGCGTACCAGGACCCGAGTATCGCGCCACAGGGCTCGCAGGTAGCGGTGGAGATGGTGGGACTTCATCACGTGCATCACAGGGGAAGCCTGACAGCCAGGCGGCGCACGCCATCGCCAATGTGATCTACGATGCGCAGCACGAGCACACTGACGTCGTCGCGCGGCCGGCCTTCGTCCAGTGCCAGCGCCTGCCCAAGCAGGCTATCGGCCAACTGATGGGCGCTTACGTCGCCCCCGGCTGTTAGTTCGCGCACCGCCGCCGGGACATCGAAGACACGGCTTGAGCGCGCCCCGGCCATCTCAAGGCCGTCCGTATAGACCACGACCATGGTCCCGGCGGTCAGTGGCAATTCCGTGACTTGTGGCTTGATACCGTGTCGCACCCCCACCGGTTCCGACGGCGCATCGAGTAACTTTAGCCTGCTTTCGGGCGTTATGATGATGGTGGGGCAGTGGCTGTTGCGCGAAAGCACCAGTGTGTTGGAAGTCAGGTCTACCGAAAGGATGTTGAGCGTGGCTGAGACCTGGCCGCCTTTGTGGGTGTAAAGGTAGTCGTGGGCTGCACGGGCCGCTGCGCCATCGCGTACTCCCTCTGCCAGTTCAGAGATGGCCTTGCGGGCCACCAGGTTGCTGATAGCCTTGGCTGCTCGCCCGGAACGCTGTCCGTCCACCAACACGAAAGAGAAGCCACCGTGGGGGCGTTCGATCATTTCGAGCGTATCACCGCTCTCGCTAGTGGCCCATTTGCCCACCTTGGCGGCAGCGACCTCGATTTCCATGTTTGTCTCCATCCTTCGACTACATCAAATTCAGAAGCCGTGATACGTGATGCAAGGAACGTAATACCCGTGCTATGCTGGCCTTTCACACATCACGCGATTCTGTGCGTTGCCCACGTCTCGTACCGGAAGCACTTTCTCAGGTGTATTATACTCGTCTTGGCGGAGTGAGCAAAGTTTGAATTATTCCGGCAGTGTGCTATAATCTTTCATAATTAAAGGCTCTCTCTTACCTGGGAGTAAGGAGCATCCTTATGAGTTTTGATGTTTGGAGATCCTGGGTCAGGCTAACATTCCTTCAACCTGAGGTCTGGGAATACTTCCTTCTGGCGCTCTACGTGCTGGTAGCATTTTTGCTTCTCGTGCGTTCCCGACGGGATTTTGGAAGGTTGGGTTGGCGTCGTCTTCCCCTGTTTCTGGGCTTGTTGGCGGCATCTCTGCTCGTCAACAATTTGCTGGTGCTGAGTTTCTCTCTGCCCCGGCTGCTACCACCCCCAAATGTTCCCACCGAATCTGCCAGTCCATTTGCGCCGTTGTTGGGGGCGCTACCGGTCATTGTTGCTGGGGCCTGGTTGGGCGCAGGGCCAGCGTTGTTGGTCGGATTGGTCGGCGGAATCTTGCGTGTCGGGATGACAGTTGGCGGTATCACTGATCCTTTTCATTTTGCCTTCTTTGGTTTTCTGGTCGGATTCTTTCTGCGCCAGGATTATCGAGACCGCCCGTCGCTCGTCGCGCGCCAGCCTGTTATCGCTGGGCCACTGGCGACTTTCTTTGCATCCCTGTTGTTGCTGCTGTCGGTGTTCGCTCATACGGCTGATTCGGGCTTGGCGGGGCTCGATTATGCCGTGACGTTGACGCAGGCTAATCTTGGCCTCGCGCTGCTCGAGAGTCTCGTGGCAGCACTCGTTATACAGGGGGTCTATGTGGTCTCTCCGCGCCTCCGCCCTGTCCATGTAGCGCGTCAACCCCCTCCCTACAGCCGCACCTTGGGGCGCAGGTTGCTTTTCCTATTCGTCCCTCTGATATTGGCCATGACTACCGTGCTTGTCTACGCAGTGACGGCAACAACTCTCCGCGTGGCGACTCTGGAGGTGGTGGACGAGATGGCGCGGGATGCCAACAGTGCCGTTGAGGGCATTCCCTACTTCATCCAAACAGGATTGGGTTTGCTGGCAGAGTTCGCTAACAATGAGATATTGTGGCACGGCGACCCGAGTACGCTGGAGGTGCATCTGCGTGGCGACCTGCGAAGCGTGGCTTTCTTCGACCAGTTGATATTGTTTGATTTGACCAAACAGAGATTGGCGATGTTTCCGCCAGCGCCGGTCGGCGACCAGGAATTGACGTCAGAGGAGGAAGTGCTTTTGCAGCGCGTGGCCGAGAGCGGGGCGACGCAGATCAGTTCCGTGCATCGCTCACGGCGAGACGAAGTCATCCTTTCATTCCTGTCGCCGGTGGAGGATGAGGAGACCGGCGAGCGTTTTGGAGTGTTGCTTGGACGTACCCGGCTTGACGTCAATCCGCTGATACGTCGGGTACTGGCGAGTCTGCAATGGACGCGTGCGCGTGGAGAGGGGTTTGTGGTGGATTCAGAAGGGCGCATCGCTGCCCATTCCAATCCTGACATGCTGCTCGCTGAATGGCACGTAGACGAAGACTGTCCCCGCATTGCCACCGTGCTGCGTGGTTGGGCTTGCGAGAGGCGCAGTCCAATGGACAACACGCGCCAGTTGGTCTATTACTTGCCGGTGGAAGGGTACCCGTGGGCAGTGGTGATCCGCCTGCCCTACGAGGTCGTGCTGGAGCAGGCTACCCAGGTTGCCACTCCTCTGCTTATCCTCCAAATCCTGCTAGGGGGTGGGCTGGTGATCGTTATTCCGCTGGTCACCGGTTGGCTGACCGGACCACTCAAGCAGTTGGCCGCTGCTGCCGACTGCATCGCCGAGGGAGATCTCACACGGCCGGTGGAGGTGCCTGGCAGCGACGAGGTGGCCCGGGTGGGAGATGCATTTGAAGGTATGCGCGTGCGACTAAAAGATCGGCTGGAAGATCTTTCGTTGCTGCTCCAGATCAGTCAGGCAGTTTCGGCGACGCTGGAATTGTCTGAGGGAGTGCCGTTCATCCTCGAAGGAGTACTGAAGGCGACGCGTGCACAGGTGGCTCGCATCATCCTCCTTTCGGCTGGCGGCGATCCACAGATGGTGATGGCGCGAGGGGAGCCACGCGAGGGGTTAGGGGCACTCGACCGTGCGCTGGCCACGGCGGCCAGGGAACTGGAGCGGCCCATGGTCGTGGAAAATCTGGCCCGGGCCAAAACACTGGCTGAGCCCGAGGCGCTGAGCGGACCGATCAAGGCCGCCATCGCGCTGCCCGTGTGCACTAAAGATCGGGTGCCGGCTGTGATGTGGGTGGGGTACGGTGAGGTTCGCCGGTTCGATGCCTCAGAGATTGACCTGCTCTCGACACTGGCCAGCCAGACGGCGGTGCTGGTGGAGAATGCTCGCCTGTTCCAGGCTGCGGAGGGTGGGCGGCGGCGACTGGCGGCAATCCTGGCCAGCACCACCGACGCCGTTCTGGTCACCGACCGCGATGACCGTATTCTGCTGGTCAATCCGGCTGCTGAGCGGGCGTTTGGTATCGCAGCCGATGCAGTCGTGGGCCAGAAGATCAATCAGACTGAGTTGGCACCTGTGTTGGTGCAGGTCTTTGAGGAGCCGTTGCCTCCGAGCGAAGCGTTGACTGAGGAGGTTCCTCTGCCCGATGGCCGGACATTATACGCCAGCGTTTCGACCATCTTGAGTGCCGATGGTGAACGGATTGGCCGTGTGGCCGTGATGCGCGACATCACTCGCTTCAAGGAACTAGACGAGATGAAGTCTGAGTTCGTAGCGACGGTCTCGCATGACTTGCGCTCGCCGCTGACGTTTATCCGTGGTTATGCGACCATGCTCCCGATGGTGGGCGAGTTCAACGACACGCAGCATGAGTACATCGAGAAGATCCTGCACGGTGTTAAGCAGATGAGTGAACTGATTGTCGATCTGCTCGATTTGGGACGCATTGAGGCTGGCGTGGGACTTGAGCGCGAACCCTGCCATCTGGGGACAATTCTGGTCGGGGTGGTGGACGGCATGCGAGCCCGGGCTGCTGCTGAGGGGCTCACCTTGCGGCTGGAACCAGCCGAAAGCGTGGCAGTGGTCGCGGGCGACGCTGCGTTGCTGCGCCAGGCGGTCACTAATCTGGTGGATAATGCTGTCAAGTACACGCCCAGCGGCGGCATTGTGGCGGTGGGATTGTCTGTGCGCGACGAGCAGGCGGTGATCCGCGTCGCCGACACGGGTATTGGTATTGCCCCAGACGACCATATGCGCCTGTTCGAGAAATTCTACCGCATCAGACGGCGTGACACGATGGGCATACCGGGGACCGGTCTGGGGCTGGCAATCGTCAAGTCTATCATCGAACGGCACGGCGGAAAGGTGTGGGTAGATAGCGAACTGGACAAAGGGAGCACGTTTTACGTTAGTCTGCCTTTGGGTGAGGTAGAGTCTCCGGGGGCGGAAGTTGCGCGGTAGGCAACGAGGTGCTGCATGGCATTGCAGATTGGAATAGTAGGCTTGCCTAATGTGGGCAAGTCTACTCTCTTTAACGGTCTCACGCGGGCCAAGGCTGCTGTGGCAGCCTATCCTTTCACCACAATTGATCCCAATCGCGGTGTCGCAGTGGTGCCCGATCCGCGCCTGGAGGTGTTGGTGGCGATGGTCGGGCCGGAACGAGTGACCCCGGCAACGGTCGAGTTCGTGGATATCGCGGGCCTGGTACGCGGTGCTCATCGGGGCGAGGGACTGGGCAACCAATTCCTGAGCCACATCCGCGATGTGGACGCTATCGCTCTGGTCTGTCGCTGCTTTTCCAACCCCGATGTGGCGCACATAGAGGGATCGGTGGATCCGCTACGTGACCTGGAGGTGCTTGACCTGGAACTGATTCTGGCTGATTTGGAGGTAGTGGAGCGACGGCTGGACAAGGTGCGTTCGGCGGCTAAGGCCAGGCAGCGGGACTTCGCCGCAGAGTTGGAGATGGTGGGGGAGTTGCGCGCACGCCTGCAGTCCGGCGATCAAGCCGCTGCCTGGGCGGCAGGTGGGGTGACTGAGGTGGCGTTGGCACGAGAGATGCGTCTGCTCACCGCCAAGAAGCGTGTCTACGTGGCCAATGTCGGCGAGGAGAACCTATCCAGTGGCGGTCCGTTGACCGAAGATGTCGCTCGTGTGGCGGAAGAGGAGGGGGCCCCTTGCCTCGTCCTCTGTGCCCAACTGGAAGCTGACTTGAGCGAGTGGCCACCCGACGAGGCCGCTGCTTACCGGGCAGACGTGGGGTTGGAGCGCTCCGGGTTGGAGGCACTGGCCCAGGCGGGCTACGAGGTGCTTGATCTGGTCACATTTTTCACCATCACGGGTGGTCGAGAAGTGCGCGCCTGGGCGATACAGCGCGATACCAAAGCGTCCCGGGCAGCCGGCAAAGTCCACAGCCAGATGGAGCGTGGTTTCATCTGTGCCGAGGTGATGCGTTTTGAGCAACTGGTGGAGGCGGGGGATTGGCGTGCGGTGCGGAAGCAAGGGGGCTTGCGTTTTGAGGGCCGTGACTACGAAATCCAGGACGGCGACGTGTGCCTGTTCCGCTTCAGCCCGTGAGTCGGAGGTGGGCTAATGGGAAAGCAGTGTCCGCGTCTTGCCAAATCCACGTCTTTGTGTTATCATAGCGCCCGTTGCGTGCCTATAGGTGGGCTTTCCGTTCCCGGCTTTAGGTCCGGGGGCAATCCCGTGGAAAGGAGGTATACCATCCAGTGCGCAGTTATGAGTTAGTCTTTATCGTTCACCCGGAAGTGGACGAAGATGGCCTGACCGCCGTTACTGAGAAAGTCGAAGGTCTGATTAAACGCAATGACGGCAAGGTCACGCGAATCGAGCCCTGGGGGTCGCGTCGGCTGGCCTATCCCATTCAGAAACAGTGGGAAGGCCAGTATGTGTTGGTGCGGCTTGAACTGGAATCTCAGGGCGTGACTGGGTTGGAGCATGATCTTGGGCTGACCGAGCAGATCATGCGTCACCTGATCGTGCGGGTTGAAGAAGACACCAAGCCGTCTGGGGAGGCAGTGGCTGTGTGATGCGGGTAGGTTGTGGGGAGTGAGAGCGCTATGGCAAGGGGCTTGAACAAGGTGATGGTCATTGGTAGCGTAGGGCGTGACCCTGAGATGCGTTACATGCCCAGCGGACGGCCAGTGACCTCGTTCAGTGTCGCTACCACTCGCAGTTGGACAAACTCGGAAGGCGAGCGCCGCGAGGAAACGGAATGGTTCAACGTGGTGGCGTGGGGCAATCTGGCCGAGATTTGCAAGCAACATCTTCGTAAGGGACGGCAGGTATACATCGAAGGGCGCTTGCAGACGCGAAGTTGGGAGGATCAGGGAGGACGGAAACGCTTCTGTATCGAGTTGGTTGCCAACGAAATGATCTTGTTGGGTAGCCGTCACGGTACTTCCTCGGAGACGGTAGAATCCGATGCTAAAGGGGAGGAGGCGTTCCCCTTCTAGTAATTGTACCAAGTGCACGTATTCCGTGGGTTTTAGGTGTGCCTGATACAGACATGGCAGGGAGGTTGAAACATTGGCGGAACAAGGGAGGCGTGGGCGTACGGGGGGTCAACGGCGCGGTAAACGTCGGTTCACGAAGCGTCGTAAAGATTGCATTTTCTGCAAGGGGAAGGCCACCGACATTGATTACAAGCGGGCGAATGTGCTGCGGAGCTTTCTGACTGACCGCGGGAAGATCCGGCCACGACGACAGACGGGAACGTGCGCCAAGCATCAACGTCAATTGTCGTTGGCGATTAAGCGTGCTCGTCATCTGGCGTTGTTACCGTTCGTGATAGATTCTGCTCGCACTCGCTAGTGGGTGATCGGCAGTTGGCTGTTAGCGGCTATGTGAGAGATGGGATGGCAAAGAAGTCCAAAAAACATGCGTCAAAGAAATTGACGCGTAAGCAACACTCCCGCCTGGAGCGGGAAAGGAGTATGAAGAGGCTCCTCATCTGGGGCGTGACCGTCGTGGGGATCGCGGTTGTGGGCGTTATGGTCTATGGCCTCGTCGTCGAAAGGGTCATCAAGGCTCGCGAGCCGGTCGCCATCGTGGGCGGAATTTCTATTACGACGGCTGAGTATCAGGCTCGAGCGCGCTTTATGCAGATGCTGATGCAAAACGAACTCCAATACTGGCTCCAGCAGCAACAGACTCTTGATCCGACGGATCAGAATATGCAGTTCTATCTAGAGTATATCCAGGGGAACATTCGCGACTTGCAAACCAAGTTATCGCCGGCGAACGCACCGGTCATTGGAGAGCAAGTTCTCGATCAGTTGATCCAGGAGGAGTTGGTACGTCAGGAGGCAGAGCGCCGTGGCATTACTGTCGCGCCGGAGGAAGTGCAGCGGGAGGTCGAGCGTTACTTCGGCTATGACCGGGATCCTGTCACCCCCACGCCAGGGCCTACTGTCGTCACATCTCCCTTGACGCTGACAGAAGTGCTCACTCCTACGCCGACGACCGTTCCGCCACCGACACCAACTCCGATGACTGAGGAGGAGTTCCGCCGGTTGTACAGTACTTATCTGGAGCAGTCCTTGAAACCGCTGGACGTTTCGGAGCAGCAATACCGTTCCTGGGTCGAGGCATCGCTGTTGGTTGAGAAGTTGCAGGAGCAGATGGGTGCAGAAGTTCCCACTGTGGCCGATCAAGTCGAACTGCGGCTCCTGGTCGTGGATAGCGAGGAATGGGCGAATGAACTGGCTGTCCGGCTAGGTGCAGGGGAGGATTTCCAGGCCTTGGCAGATGAATTGGAGGAGGGGGAAGATGAGGAGGTCGCCGGATACGGCACCGAGTTGAGTTGGTTCCCCAAAGACATGTTGGAAAGCAACCTTGGCACGGAGTTGGCCGACCTGGCGTTCAGTCTGGAGGTGGGGGAGCACAGTCAACCTGTGCTGGGCCAGGATGACACGCAGTATTATATCATCGAGGTGGTGGGCCACGAGGAGCGGGAATTGGACTCGTTTGTGCATCAGCAACTGGGGGCAGATGCGTTTCAGGAATGGCTGGACGCTCAACAGGTTTTGGTGGAGCGTAAGATGTATGGTGATCGTATGCCAGCGGAACCGTAACTCATGGCTTGCAATGAGGAGCCCGGCTTCTGGCAGAGGCCGGGCTCTTGTTTTATCCCGTGTGCCGCCGGGCTGCGATCACGTTGGGCAGCCGCTCAATCTTGGTCAGCATGCGGCTGAGTTGTGCGATGTTATTGATTTCGACGGTGATGTACAATGTGGCGATGTTTTTCTGGCGGCCCACATTGACGGCTGGCATGTTGATGCGGTCGGCGCTGATGATGCCGGTAATCTCATGTAGTAGCCCGGTGCGATCATAGGCCGTGATGCAAACCGTGACCGGGAAGGTCTGCGACCGGCTGCCCCAACTGACCTCTATCAGCCGCTCCGTATCTCTCAGGCGCAGGATATTAGGACAATCGCGGCGATGGATGGTGACGCCCCGCCCGCGGGTGACGTAGCCGGTGATTTCATCTCCTGGCAGCGGGTGGCAGCACCGCGCCAGCCGGGTCAGTAGGCCACCGGTGCCCTGTACCTGGATGCCCTCGATGGTCTGCGTGGGGAGAGGGGGTATAGAAGGTGGCCTCTTTTCCTCGCGCGGGCGCGTATCGGAGATTTTGCCGGCGATTTGCTGGCTGTTGATGTCCCCAAAGCCGACGGCGGAGTGGAAGTCGTCGAGTTTCTCGTAGTTGAAGAGCCTGGCAACTGCTTCGTGGCCGAGGTGTTCCATTCCCAGACGCTTCAGTTCGCGCTCGACGACCTCTCGCCCTTGGGTGATGTTTTGTTGCCGATTCTGACGGCGGAACCACTGGCGGATCTTAGTGCGGGCGCGAGTGGTTTTGATGTAGCCCAGTGCCGGATTGAGCCAGTCACGGCTGGGTGCGCCCCGCTTGCTGGTAACTATCTCCACCCGATCACCAGTGCACAGTTGATAGTCCAGACCAACCCATCTGTCGTTGATTCTGGCACCCCGGCAGCGGTGGCCGATCTCGGTGTGCACGTGGTAGGCGAAGTCAATCGGTGTCGCGCCGACTGGCAGGTCAATGATCTTGCCTTTGGGAGTGAAGGCGTAAACCCGGTCTTGGAAGATGTCGGTCTTCATCGCGTCCATGAACTCACTGGCGTCAGTGACCTCTTGTCGCCACTCCATGAGCGAGCGCAGCCAGGCGATCTTGGCATCGAAGGCTTGGTCCTGCTTGCCTCCCTCCTTGTAGCGCCAGTGTGCGGCTATGCCATATTCTGCGAGGCGATGCATCTCCCAGGTGCGGATCTGCACCTCCAGCGTCTTACCGTCGTCGCCAACAACCGCTGTGTGCAGGCTTTGGTACATGTTGTCCTTGGGGGTGGCGATGTAGTCGTCGAATTCGCCGGGGATAGGTTTCCATAGTCCATGCACGATACCCAGGATGCGGTAGCAGTCGGGAATGGTGTGGGTGGTAACGCGGACGCCCCGAATGTCGTAGACCTGGCTGAAGGGTACGCCCTTGCGTCGCATCTTGCGGTGGATGCTGTAGATGTGCTTGGGCCGGCCGGAGATCTCTGCATCGATGTTTTCCTTGGCCAGTTCTTGCATCAGAATCTCGGCGTGGCGTTGAATGCTGGCCTCGCGCTCCAGGCGGCGCTCTGTGATGAGGGTTGCGATCTCGGCATAGGTGACTGGGTCAAGGTGGTGGAAACTCAGATCTTCCAGTTCCCACTTCCACTGCCACACGCCCAGCCGGTTGGCCAGCGGAGCGAATATCTCCAGCGTCTCGCGGGCGAAGGCCTTGCGGCGTTTTTCTGAAAGGGGGGCAAGCGTGCGCATGTTATGCATACGGTCGGCCAGTTTGATGATCACGACGCGGATGTCCTCTGCCATGGCGATGAACATCTTGCGCAGGCTTTCGGACTCCTGCTCGTTGCGTAATCCCTCGCTCTTCTGGCTGAGCTTATCAATCTGCTCCAGTTTGGTCATGCCATCTACCAGGCTGGCTACATAAGGGCCGAATTCTTGTGCCAACCATTTCAGGTCAACGTCGGAATCTTCGACCACGTCGTGCAGCAGGCCAGCGGCGATGGTGACCGGGTCCATTCCCATGTCGGCCAGCAGGAGGGCCACAGCCAACGGGTGTTGAATGTAGGGTTCACCGGACTTGCGTATCTGGTCAGCGTGGGCTTGTTCGGCCACAGTGTAAGCGTGTTTGATGAGCGTCCGCGCGTCGTCAGCCTGTTCGCCGGGTGGGATGCGCTCCAGTATGTCAGAAATGTCGAGGAGGGGCTGTTTACTCATCTCTGCTCGTGATCACATGGTCCTTATGTCAGTATAATCCGGTTGGTGGATTTGTCAACGGTCAGAAAGAGTAACAAAGATGCAAGTAGGCAAGTGCACAAGTGCACGAGTGGACAGGTACACAAGTGCTCAAGTACTCAAGGTCCATCGTTTACTTGCATTTGTCTAATTGTCCATTTCCCTGTATAGTCGTGTGTGTGAGTGCAGTCGGAGAGGAGGGGGGCTGTGCGTGTCATCGCGGGCAAGGCAAAGGGGCATCGGCTGAAATCGGTGCCTGGGGGAGGGACACGGCCAATTACGGACCGGGCCAAATCGGCGCTTTTTAACATCATTGGCAACGACATAATTGGCTGCCGCTTCCTGGATCTCTTTGCCGGTACCGGGCAGGTTGGGATTGAGGCTTTGAGCCGGGGAGCAACGGAGGCTGTCTTTGTGGAGCGGGCGGGGGCGGCGTTGCGCACTATCCGTGAGAATCTGGCTCACACCCGGCTGGAGGCCAGGGCACGGGTAGTACGGGCCGACGCATTCGATTTCCTGGCCACTCAGGTGGAGCCAGCGGAGCCGTTCGACTACGTCTACATCGCGCCGCCGCAGTACCGGGGCCTGTGGGTGAGGACACTGCGGGCGCTGGATGCCCGTCCCGACTGGCTGACCGACGATGGCTGGACCATCGCGCAGATTCATCCACGGGAGTACGAGGAACTGGCGTTGGAGTATCTGGCGCTCTTTGACCAGCGCACCTACGGAAGTGTGATGCTCTGTTTCTATTGCGTGACGCGTGAGGCGAATCAGACCGCGATGCGCCGGTAGAACAGCGGCAAGCGATGGACGGGAATGTCGCTGAAGGTATGTGCGGTCAGCACCCGCTCGCGGGCCGCCACCAGTTTCGCCTCATCGTTGGCGTGAATGGTAAACAGTGGTGTGTCCTTCTGTACCAAATCGCCCACTTTGTAGTGCACGATCGCGCCGACGCTGTGATCAATCGGGTCGCCGATCTCCTCCCGTCCGCCACCTAGATCTACTACAGCCTTTCCCACCTCAGCCGCGTTCACATTGGCCAGGTAGCCACTGCGCGGCGCAGGCACGGGCTCGATCAGCCTGGCCTTGGGCAATCGTTCCGGCTCGTCAACGTAGCGCACGTCGCCGCCTTGAGCCTCTACCATGTCCTTGAACTTGTGCCAGGCTGCCCCGGAAGCGAGTGTCTCCAGTGCCAGCGTGAGCGCAGCGTTGGCATCAGTGGCCTTGTTGCCGAGCATCAGCATCTCCGCTGCCACGACCAGGCAGTGCTCGCGGAAGTCGGCTGGACCACCCTCGTGCAGCGTGTTGATCGCCTCCTGTACCTCCAGTGCGTTTCCCACTGCCCAGCCCAGTGGCTGGTTCATGTCAGAGATGAGCGCGACTGTGCGACGCCCGACCCGGGTTCCCATAAGAACCATAGCCTCGGCTAGAATCTCTGCATCCTCCAGCGTTTTCATGAAAGCACCGTTGCCCATCTTGACGTCCAATACGATGGCGTCGGCGCCAGCAGCGATTTTCTTGCTCATAATCGAACCGACGATGAGGGGGATGGACTCGACAGTGGCCGTCACGTCGCGCAGGGTGTACAGTTTGAGGTCGGCCGGGGCCAGGTCGGCGGTTTGCCCGGTCAGTACGATGCCAATCTCACTGAGTTGGGCCCTGAGTTCGGCTTCGCTCAAGTCGGTGCGGTAGCCGGGAATAGATTCCAGTTTGTCCACCGTCCCGCCGCTGAAGCCCAGCCCGCGCCCTGTCATCTTGGCGACCGGCAACCCACAGGCCGCAACCAACGGTGCAACGACCAGGCTGACCTTGTCGCCTACGCCGCCCGTGGAGTGCTTGTCCACCACGAGGGGGGCGACGTCCTTCAGGTCGAGCACGTCACCTGAGTGGGCCATCGCCAGCGTCAGATCGTGCATTTCGCGGTCGGTCATACCCTGCAAGTACACAGCCATCAGCCAGGCGGCAGCCTGGTAGTCAGGAATCTCTCCTCGGGTGTATCCCTGGATGAAAAACTCAATCTCCTCCCGCGAGATTTCAACTCCATCCCGTTTCTTGGTGATGATATTGATAGCATGCACGGCTTGCCTCCTCACATTTGACTCGTGAAGCGAGATAACGTTTTGTGTACTATATAGTATTATAGCACAGGATTCTATCAAGGGAAATTGCCTTTGATCCCGATTGACGCTATAATAGGCTACTTTGCTGTGGGGAGAATGACACGATGACTGAAGTAGACACGATTCTGACCGGTGGCAGCGTTGCCACAATGAACGACGATTTTGCTCTCTTCACCTCCGGCGCGGTTGCCATTCGCGATGGTATCATTGAGGGTGTCGGGCCGGCCGACCAGATTGCGGCCGCGTATACCGCAGATGAGGTTGTGGATTGCAGTGGATGTGCTGTTATTCCGGGTCTGATCAATGCTCACACTCACGCTCCGATGACTCTGCTCAGGGGACTGGCTGACGACCTACGGCTGGACGTCTGGTTGATGGGCTACATTATGCCTGTGGAGCGGGAGTTTGTGCGGCCTGATTTCTGCTGGCTGGGCACGCAACTGGCCTGCGCTGAGATGATCCGCTCCGGCACAACCTGTTTTGCCGACATGTACTACTACGAGGAAGCCGTAGCCGACGCGGCGGCTCAGGCCGGTATGCGGGCAGTCTGCGCCGAGACGGTGCTCAAGTTCCCCACGCCCGACGCGCTGAGTTACGACGAGGGCCTGGAGCACGCTCGCGACTTCATCCTGCGCTGGAAAGGGCACCCGCTGATTACGCCAGCGGTAGGGCCCCACGCCCCTTATACGACGACCGCTGAACTGTTGCAGGCCTGCGCTCAACTAGCGCTGGAGTTCGACGTGCCGTTACACATCCACATCGCCGAGACCGCGCAGGAGGTGGAGGAGCACCGGGCCGAATACGGGATGCCGATGGTGCCCTGGGTGAAGAAGCAGGGCGTTTTTAAGGCCAAAGCCATCGCCGCCCACTGTGTCTATCTGGATGAGGGCGAGATGTATACATTGCTGCACCACGGGGTAGGCGTGGCGCACAATCCTACCAGCAATCTCAAACTGGCCAGCGGTATCGCGCCGGTGGTGCGCATGCTGGAACTGGGACTCAACGTGGGCATCGGCACCGACGGCCCGGCCAGCAACAACGACCTGGATATGTGGGAGGAGATGCGGCTGGCAGCGCTGCTGGCCAAGGGCGCGACCTCCGACCCCACGGCCCTGCCAGCGCGGCAGGCGCTGGCGATGGCGACCATCGGCGGGGCGCGGGCGCTGCACATGGACGAGTTCGTCGGCTCGTTGGAACCGGGCAAACGGGCCGATGTCACCGTGGTAGATCTGTGCAACATCCATAGTACCCCCAAGTTCTCGCGCGACCGGGAGGCGTTGTATGCTCAATTGGTCTACGCCACCAAGGGCAGCGACGTAAGGGACGTGATGTGCCAGGGGCAGTGGCTGATGCGCGAGCGGAGGTTGCTCACGTTGGATGAGCAGGCGTTGAGGGCCGAGGCAGCCGGCATAGCGCGCAAGATTGACACGTTCCTCATCCAGCGCGAAGAAAGTGTGCTCAGCAAACTGTTGGTCATCGGCCGGGTGGCCCAGGAGAAGACGTTTGAGGTGCAGGTGAAGGTGCTCTTGACCGACGCGGCGACGGTCGAGAGTCTGCTGGACGGGCCGGAGATTATGGTCCTCAAGCCCTCACTGCGTCGCCAGTACGATACTTATTTCCTGTTCGACGATTCTTACCATAGCCGCATTCGCTACCGGGAGGATGAGTTGTTGGATGAGGATGGTCGGGTGCAGGATGTGTTCTACCGGCTGACGCTGACCGGCGAGATGAAGGAGCGGGAGTACGTCAAGTCGGTATTGCTCTCGCGTTCTCGCTTCGATGCACCGGCGACGCGCAGCCTGCGCTTCTATCGCGAGTACTTCCAACCGGTGACCGAGGTTGAGGTGCACAAAGAGCGACGGCGCTACCACGTGCGCTACGGCGGGACGGACTTCGCGGTCAATCTGGACCGACTGACGAAGCCGGCGTTGCCGGTTGTGTTCTTGGAGATCAAGAGCCGGACGTGGTCGAGGCAGGATGCGGAGCGGAAGGCAGAACTGATTGGCGAACTACTGGAGTTGCTCCAGGTGCAGGAGCGGGAGTTGGTGGGGCCGGAGTACGTGGAAGTGGCGATCGAGGCGGAGCGGCTGAGAGTCGGGGAATAGCGCCCGCCCATGGCAGGATTATACAAATAGGGAGGAAATATGACTACTCAGATTCTAGACTTGTTGGGGGCAGAGGCCGAGAGACTGTTAAGCCACGAGTGTAGGGGTATCCCCAAGGAGATGCTGCATCTGCCCGGTCCCGATTTTGTTGATCGGGTAATGGCCCAAACCGACCGTACTCCCACAGTGTTGCGTAACATGCAGACCATCTTCAACACCGGGCGGTTGGCCGGCGCGGGCTATCTTTCCATCCTTCCTGTTGACCAGGGGATTGAACACTCAGGC
>JAUWOI010000074.1 GCA_030612185.1 Anaerolineae bacterium | reverse complement strand
CTGACTCCCCATCAGGTTCACTCGGGGCAAGGTCCGCGCTTGCTGGCTGAACGAGCTGCACTGAAGGCCGCGACCCTTGCGGCCCGCCGCGCCAATCCCGGCGCGCGCACATTCACAATGGAGGAGCTTATTGCCAATCATTTACCTGACGTGTCCGATTATCCGTGTTACTCGTGGATGGGGCCGAAAACTGCCCCCGCAAAAAAGGCGACACCTCTTGACTAACTCACCGACTTACTAATCCGTCTGATCAAGACTATGTGAAGAGATTGCTGCCAGACAGTCTAGGCCCGCTGACGGAGTCTCTGCCGGTATTGGGACGTCAAGAGGCAATTTTGATCGGAGATGCTTTAGTTATGCCTTCACTTGTGGAAATCGATACGTGTGCTCCTACACCATCCTCAAGTGATATTGATTACTTGCAAGAATGGAAGAAGAAGTGGCTAGATGTAGATTTTGATAGTCTCATAAAAACATGGGTTGAGTAATCCTGTAATGTAACTATGTGCTGGCAGACCAGAGAACTGGAGGAGTAGTCTGGCGGGTTATCTCTTATATTCAAGCACGCCCGCCTAACCAGCGGTTCTGCGATTCGTTCGCCCGAAACTGCACACCGCGACCAGATCGCCTGACGTGCAGGGGATGGATGGGCAAGGTTCGCAGTTAGTTTGAAGAACCTTGTACAACCCCTGATGCGCGGCGTGCTCGAAGAGGATATGCCCGAGGACTCGCCGGGAGGCGCCGCCGGTGGGGGGGGAATAGTTGGCCTGCGGCGGGCGGTTGCGTGATGGGGGCGGAGGGGTATTGTTGGGTTGGGCAAACATCCATCTATTCGGTAGTTAGCCGCCCGTAGAAGAGCACCACCAAAACATCCAGACCGAAGGGACAAGAAGCATGCCAAAAAACAACAACAGCGCTGCGACCATCGGCTTTGAAAGCGAGTTGTGGCGTGCTGCCGATGCGCTGCGCTCCAACATGGACGCCGCCGAGTATAAGCACGTCGTACTCGGCCTCATCTTCCTCAAGTACATCTCCGACGCCTTCGAGGAGTACCACGCCCAACTGCTGACCGAGGTCGCCCAGGGCGCCGACCCGGAAGACCCCGATGAGTACCGGGCCGTCAACATCTTTTGGGTTCCCAGGGAAGCCCGCTGGTCGCACCTCCAGGACAACGCCAAGCAGCCGGCCATCGGCAAAATGGTGGACGAAGCGCTGCTGGCCATTGAGCGCGACAACCCCACCCTCAAGGGCGTGCTGCCCAAGGATTACGCCCACCCGCGCCTCGATAAGCAGCGTTTGGGCCAGATCATTGATCTCGTCGGCAACATCGGCCTGGGCGACGAGGCCAACCGATCCAAGGACATCCTCGGGCGCGTCTATGAGTACTTTCTCTCCCAGTTCGCCAGCGCCGAGGGCAAAAAGGGCGGCCAGTTCTACACCCCCCGCTGCGTGGTGCAGGTGCTGGTCGCGATGCTCGCCCCCTACAAGGGCCGGGTGTACGACCCCTGCTGCGGCTCCGGCGGCATGTTCATCCAATCGGTCAGGTTCGTCCAGGCGCACGCGACGGGCAACGGCAATCTGCCTGCGCCGGGTCTTCGGCAGGCAGGCGGAGGCAAGGCCAGGGCCGATGTCAGCATCTTTGGCCAGGAGTCGAACCACACCACCTGGCGGCTGGCCAAGATGAACCTGGCCATCCGCGGCATCGAGGGCAACCTGGGCCAGGAGCACGCCGATAGTTTCCACCGCGACCTGCACCCCGACCTGAAGGCCGATTACGTGCTGGCCAATCCCCCCTTCAACGACAGCGACTGGCGCGGCGAACTGCTCAAGGATGACCGGCGCTGGCAGTTCGGCGTGCCGCCAGCCCGTAACGCCAACTTTGCCTGGGTGCAGCACTTTATCTACCACCTGGCTCCCACCGGCCTGGCCGGTTTCGTGCTGGCCAACGGCTCAATGTCGTCCAACCAGTCAGGCGAGGGAGAGATCCGCAAGGCCATCATTGAGGCCGACCTGGTGGACTGCATGGTTGCCCTGCCTGGCCAGTTGTTCTACTCGACGCAGATCCCGGTCTGCCTGTGGTTCATCGCCCGCGACAAGCGGGCGGGCACGGGGACCCGCCCCTACAGGGACCGCCGCAGTGAGACGCTCTTCATCGACGCCCGCAAACTGGGCACGATGATTGACCGCGTCCACCGCGAGTTAACCGACGACGACATCCGCCGGATCGCCGATACCTACCACGCCTGGCGCCTGCCTGCGCCGTGCGCGGCGCGGCAGGCAGGCGGTGACCTCTTCCCTCCCCCGCTTGCGGGGGAGGGCCAGGGAGGGGGCTACGAGGCCATACCCGGCTTTTGCAAGGCCGCCACGCTGGACGAGATCCGGGGACACAACTACATCCTGACCCCCGGCCGCTACGTGGGTATGGCGGAGGTGGAAGAGGACGATGAGCCGTTCGAGGAAAAGATGGAGCGGCTGACGGCGCAGTTGGAGGAGCAGTTTGCGGAGAGCGCGCGGCTGGAGCAGGCGATACGTGAGAATTTGCGCGAGTTGAGATATGGACGTTGAAGAATCATTCGGAGTCTGACCGGATGCGTATCAATATCAGCAACCTAGAGAAAGCCGTTGAGTCGCTGGCAGCGGCATTGGAAACCTACAATGATTCGCCGTACCAGGAAGGCTCCACCGAGCGCGAATTGATGCGCGATGGCGTCATTCAACGTTTCGAGTATACCTTTGAGATGTCGTGGAAAATGCTGAAACGCTACCTGAAAGAATATAGCCTGGAGCGAGTGGATCTTTTGACCAACCGAGACCTTTTTCGGGTAGGTTACGAACAGGGTATGCTGCGTGACGCCGAAGCCTGGTTGGATTTTCTCAAAAAGCGCAATCTGGCCAGCCATACCTATGATGCAGCGACAGCCGAAGCGGTCTATCAAAGCGCCAGGGACTTTTTGCAGGACGCTCGCTTTTTACTTGAGCGGCTCAGAGAAAAAGTATGATAGTTGATCTACGACCCGATCACCTGGAAATCGTGAAACGCATCCTGGCCGAGCGCGTCCCAGAGTATCAGGTGCGCGCCTTTGGGTCGCGCGCGCGCTGGACGGCCAAAGACACCTCAGACCTTGACCTGGTGGTGATGACGGACGCGCCGCTCGGCCTTGCGCGCCTGGCCGACTTGCGGGAAGCCTTCTCCGAATCCGACCTGCCCTTCCGCGTGGACGTGTTGGATTGGGCGGCCACCGGCGTAGAATTCAGGGAGATTATCGAGCAGGATGATGCCGTGATCCAGCAGCCCGGCTCGACCGGCTCATCTGGACCAACCTGGAGGAGATTGGGTATGGCAGGTGAGCAATACCCCATGGTGCCGCTAGGCGACGTCGCAGAGATCTTTGACTCGATGCGCATTCCCGTCAAGAAAGCTGACCGAAAACCCGGGCCATACCCATACTATGGAGCCTCTGGAATTGTCGATTATGTGGACTCCTATATCTTTGATGGAGAGTACTTACTGTTCGCAGAAGACGGGGAAAATCTCAGATCACAGAATACACCTATCGCCTTTATGGCAACAGGCAAGTTCTGGGTAAACAATCACGCTCACATACTCCAGGGGAACGCTAGTGGCGTCACTCGATTTCTTTGTTATGCGCTTCAAATTGCCGACGTGAAGAGCTACCTCTCAGGATCAACGCGCCCGAAACTTACCCAGGGGGATATGAAGCAGATTCCCATTCCTTGCCCTCCTGTCGATACACAGCAAGCCATCGCCTGCATTCTGGGCACATTGGACGACAAGATCGAGCTGAACCGGCGCATGAACGAGACGCTGGAGGGGATGGCGCGGGCCATCTTCAAATCCTGGTTCGTGGACTTTGACCCCGTGCGGGCCAAGGCTCAACGCAAAGACGCAGAGGCGCAAAGGCGCAAAGAAAAGCAAGGGCAGGACTCCTTTGCGTCTTGGCGTCTTGGCGGCTCTGCGTTAAATCCTGCCATCGCCGACCTGTTCCCGGATGCGTTTGAGGCGTCGGAGTTGGGAGAGATTCCGAAGGGGTGGGAGGTAACCGGTCTGTATGCTGTGGCTACCCTCAAGAAAGAGTCTGTCAAGCCGATGCGAGCACCAGCGAAACTATGGGAGCATTATAGCATTCCTGCATTTGATGCTGGCAGGATACCTGTCGTTGAAACAGGGACAAATATCAAGAGCAGCAAATATCGCGTACCGATAGCCAGTGTTCTGGTGTCAAAGCTGAACCCACGGTTCCCTCGCGTCTGGTTGCCTGACGTGCAAGATGAAGAAGCGGCGATTTGCTCCACAGAGTTCATGCCGTTCGTACCATTGCACAATGCTTGGCGGCCTTTTTTGTATGAATTGATAAAGTCGGATGCCGTCCAACAAGGGATTCAAGAGCGAGTCACAGGAAGCACTGGTAGCCGACAGCGCGCAAGGCCGAAGGATGTGGCTGAAATGCACGTCATCGTGCCAAGCACAGAGCTAATTGAAACCTTTGGTCGTACAGTTGGGCCACTGCACGAGAAGACACTCACTTGTATCTGTGAATCTCGCACCCTCGCTGCCCTCCGCGACACCCTCCTGCCCAAACTCATCTCCGGCGAGTTGCGCATTCCAGATGCCGAACGTATTGTGGGGAGGTGTGTATGAGGCAGAATCAACGCCAAGACGCAAAGGCGCAAAGAAGAAAGCCCCCTGCCGTCTCTGCGTTACACGAAAACGAGATCAGCAAGCACATCGTTGATTGCGCCATCGAGGTTCACCGCACCCTCGGCGGCCCCGGGCTCCTCGAAAGCGTCTACGAACAAGCCCTGGTGTGGGAACTGGAACAACGCGGGCTGGAGGTTCGACGCCAGGTCTCCTTGCCCATCCCATACAAGGGCCATACCCTGGCTTCTCCCCTACGCATTGATCTCATCGTTGGCGGCAAGGTTATCGTAGAATGTAAGGCTGTCACGCGATACAATGCCATTTTTGAGGCCCAAACGCTGACCTATCTGCGATTGACCGGTTTGAAACTGGGCTTGGTGATCAACTTTGGGGAAAGGCTCGTCAAGGACGGCATTCATCGGGTAGTGAACAGACTATGAGCAACAACCAACGCCAAGACGTAGAGACGCAAAGGTGCAAAGATGGGATCCATAGTTCCTCTGCGCCTTTGCGTCTTGGCGCCTTTGCGTTTTATGAATCCGAGGTTGAACAAGCCGCCCTGGCCTGGCTGGAGAGCCTGGGCTACCCCATCCTGCACGGCCCGGACATCGCTCCCGGCGAGCCGTTCGCCGAGCGCGACGGCTATGGCCAGGTGGTGCTCGAACGGCGGCTGCGCCAGGCGCTGCAGCGGCTCAACCCCCAGGCCCCGCCCGACGCCCTGGACGAGGCCTTCCGCCGCCTCACCCGGCCCGACTCGCCCTCGCTGGTGGCCAACAACCACGCCGTCCACCGCTACCTGGTCGAAGGCGTGCCGGTCGAGGTTCAACAACCGGATGGTTCCTTCCGCGGCGACCTGATCCGCGTGCTGGATCACGACGACCCAGAAAACAACGAATTCCTGGCCATCAACCAGTTCACCGTGGTCGAGGACCTGTCTGCGTGGGGACACCCACAGGCAGGACGCCGCGAGCGGCGGCCCGACGTGGTGCTGTTCGTCAACGGCCTGCCCCTGGCGGTGATCGAACTCAAGAACCCCGCCGACGAGAACGCCGACATCTGGCGGGCGTTCAACCAACTGCAGACCTACAAACAGCAGATCCCCTCCCTGTTCGTCTACAACGAGGCGCTGCTGGTCTCCGATGGCGTGCAGGCCCGCGTCGGCACGCTCACCGCCGACCGCGAGTGGTTCCTGCCCTGGCGCACGGTCACCGGCGAGGCGCTGGCCGCCGCTCACCTGCCCCAGTTGCAGGTCGTGCTGGAAGGGGCCTTCGACAGGCGGCGTTTCCTGCACCTGATCCGCCACTTTATCGTCTTTGAGGACGTCGGCGGCGGGGTGCTGGTCAAAAAGATGGCCGGCTACCACCAGTATCACGCGGTCAACGTGGCGATCGAAGAGACGGTGCGCGCCTGTGTGCCCGGCGACGAGCCTTCGCGCATCGGCGAAAAGAGGGGCACCTACCTGGCCCGGCCGTCAGACGACGCGCAACCCGGCGACCGCCGCGTTGGGGTGGTCTGGCACACCCAGGGGGCGGGCAAGAGCCTGACGATGGCCTTTTACGCCGGGCGGGTCGTGTTGCACCCCGCTATGCAGAACCCGACGGTGGTGGTCATCACCGACCGCAACGATCTGGACGACCAACTCTACGGCACCTTTGCCCGCTGCCACGAACTGCTGCGCCAGCAGCCGGTGCAGGCCCAGAGCCGGGCGCATCTGCGCGAACTGCTGCGCACCGGCTCCGGCGGCGTGGTCTTTACCACCGTGCACAAGTTCTTTCCCAGCCCGACCGAGGGCGAGTATCCCCTGCTCTCCGACCGGCGCAACATCGTCGTCATCGCCGACGAGGCCCACCGCAGCCAATACGACTTTATAGATGGCTTTGCCCGCCACATGCGCGACGCGCTGCCACATGCCTCGTTCATTGCCTTCACCGGCACGCCCATCGAACTGACCGACCGGAACACGCGCGCCGTCTTTGGCGACTATATCAGCGTCTACGACATCCAGCAGGCGGTCTACGATGGGGCGACGGTGCCGATCTACTACGAAGGCCGCCTGGCCCGGCTGGAACTCGACGAGGACGAGCGGCCCAAACTCGACCCCGAGTTCGAGGAGGCGACCGAGGGCGAGGAGGTCGAGCAGAAGGAACGGCTCAAGACCAGGTGGGCGCAACTCGAGGCCATCGTCGGCGCGGAAAAGCGCGTCCGGCTCGTCGCCGAAGACCTGGTGGGCCATTTCGAGCGTCGCCTGGAGGCGCTGGACGGCAAGGCCATGATCGTCTGCATGAGCCGGCGCATCTGTGTTGACCTCTACAGCGCCATCGTCGCGCTGCGCCCCGACTGGCACGACGAGGACGACAGCGCCGGTATCATCAAGATCGTGATGACCGGCTCGGCCTCCGATCCGCTGGAGTGGCAGCCGCACGTCCGCAACAAGGCCGCCCGGAAAGAGTTGGCCCGGCGGTTCAAGGACCCTCAAGACCCGTTCAAAGTGGTCATCGTGCGCGACATGTGGCTGACCGGGTTCGACGCACCCTGCCTGCACACCATGTACGCGGACAAGCCGATGCGCAGCCACGGGCTGATGCAGACCATCGCCCGGGTCAATCGGGTGTTCAAGGACAAACCGGGCGGGCTGGTCGTGGACTATCTCGGTCTCGCCAACGAGTTGCGCCAGGCACTGGCCGTCTACACCGAGAGCGGCGGCCAGGGACAGACGGTCATTGACCAGGCCAAGGCGGTCACCGTGATGGTGGAAAAGTACGAGATCTGCCTGGGCATCTTTCACGGCTTCGATTGGTCCGCCTGGACGGCCGGCGATGCACAGGCCCGCCTGTCCCTGCTGCCGGCTGCCCAGGAGCACGTGCTCCAGCAGGAAGATGGGAAGCGCCGGCTGGCCAAGGCGGTCACGGCGCTCTCCAAGGCATTCGCCCTGGCCGTGCCGCACGATCAGGCGCTGGAAATCCGGGACGACGTCGCCTTTTTCCAGGCGGTGAAATCGGTCCTGACCAAGAGCGCGCCCGACGACCGGCGCAGGCCGGACGAGTTGGACTATGCCATCCGGCAGATCGTCTCGCGGGCGGTGGCCTCGGAAGAGGTGATCGACATCTTTGCCGCCGCCGGACTGAAAAAGCCGGACCTCTCGATCCTGTCCGACGAATTCCTGGCCGAAGTGCGGGGACTGCCGCAGCGCAACCTGGCTGTCGAGACACTGCGCAAACTGCTGGAAGGCGAGATCAAGACCCGGGGCCAGAAGAACATCGTCCAGGCGCGCTCCTTCGCCGAGATGCTGGAAAACACGATCAGGCGCTACCAGAATCGGGCGATTGAGACAGCCGCGGTCATCGAGGAACTGATCGCGCTGGCGCAAGAGATGCGCGAGGCCGACCGGCGCGGGGATGCTCTGGGGTTAACTGAAGACGAGATCGCTTTCTACGACGCCCTCGAAGTCAACGACAGCGCTGTTAAAGTTCTCGGCGATGAGACGTTACGGATGATTGCACAGGAACTCGTCCGGGCCGTGCGGAACAATGCAACGATTGACTGGACGTTGCGCGAAAACGTGCGAGCCAAGATGCGCGTCATAGTCAGGCGTATTCTGCGCCGCTATGGCTATCCGCCCGACAAGCAAGAGAAGGCGACGCAGACGGTCTTGGAGCAGGCCGAGGTGCTGTGCAGGGAGTGGGCAGTGGTATGACGGAGCGCCTGACCCACGGGTTGCAGCCGACTGGGCTAGTCGCGGCTCGAATTTAAAGGTGGTTTCGTTATTGAGGTTGTGTTGCACAGTGAGACACGCCGCAAACCCGCCCGGCGGCTGAACCCGGGGCCGTTGGGCTGCGATTTGCCAACCTGTGCCTGTTCGCATCGAAAGCTGAGGTGGTCATGATAGCAGTGAGGACCGAGGTGGCAGTAGTGGGTATTTCAGGAAGAAGCGTTTCTGATTTCATGTTGAATTGCACAGATGAGGACTATCAGAACTGGTGGCCAGGAACACATCTTGCATTCCATACCACAAGACGCTTTCCCAACGATCTCGGCAACCTCGTACACTTCGATGAGTATGTGGGTAGACGCAGATTGAAGTTTGAGGGAGTTGTGGTCAAGAGTATCCCAGGCAAGGAGATCGTATGGCAAATGAAGAAGGTAGTGAGATTGCCAGCCTGGCTCGTCCTAGAATTCGACGACAATGATGAGGGGGTAGTGATTGCACATACGATCAAGGCAGGATTCGCAGGGATAGGCAGGCTGCTAGATCCGTTCTTGAGGCTCTATCTTGCCAGGGGTTTTGAGAAAGATCTGGAGGAGCATGCCCATATCGAATTCACCAAGCTGGCAGAAATCCTATCGTGAGAGCAATGAATTCAAGTCACCGGTATGCAATCGCAGCCCAAGTTACGGTGGGCGGGCCGGTCGCCCGACCCGCCCCCGCTACAGAACCCCGCGTGACGGTTTCCCTGTCACGGGGCTCCTGAGCACCAGGGCCATTGTCATTGGCACTACCACCGCGAGTACCACCGCGAGTACCACCGCGAGTACTCGTGGCGGGGCTCGTGGCGGGGCGCGTGGCGGAGCTCCACTGCGAGAGTGCCACCGCGAGTACTCGTGGCGGGGCTCTCGTGGCAGGCGTGGCGGGGCTGGCGGTGATTACTCGACCGCGTTCGCTTGGTAAATGCACCTTAAGAGATAGATACCCTTTGCGGGAATCCGGCTTTCAGTACGTCTACGGGCACGAAGTGCACGCCGCCCTCTGTGCTAATATGAGTGAGACAACTCTGCTCCGGAAATTAGTGTATAATAGAATTGTTGCACAATAATCAAGAAAGGTGTAAACTAGGCTCCTCAGCCAAGAGGAGTAGCCAATGATCACCTACAAGAAACTGAAGAAGAAACCACGTGCCTTCAAGAGCATAGTTACTGAAAGTTGCGCGCAGCGCATTTCTTTCTCAACCGCAATTCGCACGTAACTGCTCAGGCTCTTCCCAAAACAGGCATAAACAGCACACGGATACACACAGATGAAACGGATTCTCACGGATTTTTTGTCTTTATCTGTGTACATCCGTGTGATCCGTGTTGATCCGTGTTCCATTTGTAGATGGCTGAGCAGTTACATTCGCACATAATATGATAAGGAGGAAGTGATGAAAACCCGAAATTTCTTTGGATTGATGCTCTCTGCAATGCTGCTACTTCTGGCAGCAGGATCAGGTCTGGCCCGAGGGGCACAGCCCGTCGGCTATCCAGCGGCGTCCGGCGCGAACGCAGACCCGGCCGCCAATGCCCCGTGGTTCATCAGCACGGTGGACTCGGTCTTGGGTGTCGGCTCGCACGTATCAGTAGCAATTGATGATAGCGGCACCACCTACATCAGCTACTACGACTCGTCCAACAAAAACCTAAAGATGGCACAATACGTCGGCTCAGGCGGCAATTGCGGCCCGGATAACGCCTGGCTTTGTCGGACGTTAGACAACGGCGAGGATGTCGGGAAGTACAGCTCGATCGCGATTGACCCGACCACCAACTTGCCACAAATCGCCTACTATGATGCCTCTGAGGAGGCTCTCAAGCTGGCAAAAGTAAATGGCGTGTGGAGTTCCACGACCATTGTGGACACAATATTTGGGAGCATAGGGGAGTACGCATCCCTGAAAATCGACTCGACCGGAGCCCAACACATTGCGTTTTATTATGATTATAATGTGTACAATCAGCTTATGTATGCGAGGTATGTCGGTGGAGGAGGCAATTGCGGAGGGGGCAATTACCAGTGTGACATCATAGACAGCGGTTCTGGAGTTGGCCAGTACGCTTCCCTGGCCCTGGACGGGTCCGGTCAACCTCGGATTGCCTACTATGACGGGGGCAACGGCGACCTCTGGTATGCCCAGCCTGGCACTATTGGCAACTGTGGCCCTGGAGGCACCTGGGGCTGCCGCCAGGTGAGTTCCGCCTCAGATGTAGGTCAATATGCTTCACTGGACGTGGACAATGACAACCGCCCCCACATAGCCTACTATGACGCGACCAACGGTAAGTTAATGTATGCCGTGTACGGGGGGGCAGGGGGTAACTGCGGCTTTTCTGGCTCGTGGCAGTGTGACGAGATCGCCACCATGGGCACCCAGGGAACCCACCCACGCACGAGGGACGTGTCATTGGCTGTGGACAAAGCCGGATTGCCAATCATCGCTTATAGTTGGTACTATGGCGCGCCATACTCAACACGAGGTTTCGGTTGGGCGCGGCCTGCCGCGGCACTGGGTTTGCAGAGTGGCAATTGTGGCCCGCAGAATCTTTGGCAGTGTGAAGGTATTCAAGGCGGGACCTACTCGGGCGATTATTCAGCGGTTGCTATCCACCCCTCCGGACTGGCTACCATAGCCTACAGCTATGGGCAATATTTCAGTGCACTGAGGGTCGCCGAACAACGATTCCACCAGGTCTTCCTGCCGTTGGTTATGAAGAATCACTAGTCTGAACCGCAGGGCGTTGGGCGGCGCGGGGTCAAGAAGGCTGGTGGCGGCGGCGGCGGCGCTTGCTCGCTCGGCGCTGTGACTGCTGGATGGCGCGGGCGGGTTGCGCTCGGTGGCAGGGGGCTTGGGTTGGCGGTCAGCGGTGGTTGCTCTGGGGTCGTCAGCGCCGCCCAACCTCCACTGCAGCCGACCGGGCAGCCGGGCGAAATCCCGTCGGGGATGAAACCCTCACCGGGCTGCCCGGCGGCTCAACTCTAGTTGTGCCAATCGGCAGGTACTGGTAGCATATGGAGAAATCCTTATGCAGGAGGCTTGCCAAATGGTACGAAAAACAGAACGTGAACAATCGGACCGTCTAACGGTCAAGACCCTCGACCAGGTCTTCATTGCGCGAGCCAAGGAAGGGCTCAACTGCTCCTTGTTCGAGGCACAGGCGCTGACCGGCCTGGTCAAGGAGGTCTACTTCCCCTGGCTGTCTCGTCCCGAAGCGGTCCATGCCGGGCAGTTGATCCTGACAGCGGTGTCGGCCGATGAGCCAGGGCACAAGCGGATCACCACATCCTCAATTTCGCGCGCGTCTACTTCGCTACCGTTCAGCGCGGGATGGCTATCGCTGAGACTACCTTCGCCGTCCAACGACCACGCTACCTGGTCGAGGAGTACGCTCAGATGATCGAAGAATTTGGCTTGGACGGGCAAAGGGTGTATGATAGAGCTGGTGGCGGGATGGCGGTGCGGGACGACAAGATCGAGCCATCGCTGGCGGAGGATGCCTGCCAAAATGAAAGACGAGAACAGGAGGAACCCATTGCTGGGTGAACCTGCTCCCGCCTTCCCTTTGGGGCAAAGTCATTCCACACGAAAGGGCGATTGCAGTCAACAGCAGACACCCGTCTAGACAGGTACACTACACGCCAATTGGCACAATCTCAAGGCCGTTAGGCCGCATCACCGAATTTGTTGGAACATGCTACAAAGGAGGTAGTTTGTCATGAGCATCGCCAGGAACGTTCTTGAATCCATCGGCAATACCCCATTGGTAGAGCTGCAACGAGTCGTTCCAGCTAATCACGCGCGTGTCTTGGTAAAGCTGGAGGGGGCGAACCCGACTGGAAGTATGAAAGACCGTATGGCAATCGCGGTAATCGAGCGAGCAGAATCAGATGGTAGATTGCCGCGTGGCGGAACGGTCGTTGAGTACACAGGTGGAAGTACAGGCACCTCGCTGGCGCTTGTATGTGCTGCCAAGGCTTACAGAATCCGCATAGTTACA
>JAUWOI010000031.1 GCA_030612185.1 Anaerolineae bacterium | reverse complement strand
CGAGGAGCCACCCACCGCCCGGCACGGGACAGGCCAGGCGCAGATGGTGGACCGGTTCAGACGGTGGCGGGAGATGCTCGGCGTGGCGGTGATCTGGATCACCCACGACCTGGGCGTCGTGGCGGGGGTAGCCGAGCGGGTGCTGGTCATGTACGGCGGGCGGCCGGCCGAAATCGCGCTGGTGGACGATCTGTACGAACGCCCCCAGCATCCCTACACCCTCGGGTTGCTCGGCGCTTTGCCCCGTCTGGATACCAGGGAATCCAAACGGCTGGTGAGCATCAGGGGCACCCCGCCGGACCTGCTGATACCGCTGAAAAACTGCCCCTTTGCGTGGCGCTGCGACTATGCCTTTGATCGCTGTTGGGAGGAAATCCCACCCTTGATAGCGGTGGGCGTACGGCACCAGGCGGCTTGTTTCTACGACATGGAGAAAGGGGGACCGCGAGATGGTTGAGAATGATGTGCTGGTGCGGGTACAGAATCTCAAAAAGCACTTTCCGATCACCGGGGGTCTGCTGGGCCGCCAGGTAGGCGCGGTGAAGGCAGTGGACGGCATTTCGTTTGAGATCAAACAGGGCGAAACGCTGGGGCTGGTGGGCGAGAGTGGCTGCGGCAAATCCACCGCCGGGCGGGCCATCCTGCAATTGCACAAGCCTACGTCGGGGCAGGTGTTTTTTGAGGATGATGACTTGACGCAGGTGGGCGCCGAGGAGTTACGGATGTTGCGCCCAAGGATGCAGATGATTTTCCAGGACCCCTACGCCACGCTCAACCCGCGTCACTCGGTCGGAAAAATCATCGGCGAACCCTTAATCATCCATGGCGTGATGAAGAAGGGCAGCACGGAGTTGAAAGAGCGGGTGGCGGAACTGCTGGAACTGGTGGGCATGGATCCGGGCTACGTGCGCCGCTTCCCGCACGAGTTCTCCGGCGGCCAGAGGCAGCGCATCGGCATCGCGCGGGCGCTCGCGCTGAACCCCGACTTTATCGTCTGCGACGAGCCTATCTCGGCGCTGGACGTGTCTATCCAGGCCCAGGTGGTGAACCTGATGCAAGACCTGCAGGAACAATTGGGCCTGACGTATCTCTTCATCGCCCACGACCTGAGCATGGTGAAGCACATCTCGCACCGGATAGCGGTCATGTACCTGGGCAGGATCATGGAACTAACCGACCGGAACACTCTGTTCGACTACCCCCTGCACCCCTATACGCAATCGCTTAACTCGGCGGTGCCGGTGCCCAACCCCAAACTCGAACGGAGACGGCGGCGCTTTATCCTGAAGGGAGAGCCGCCCAGCCCGGCCAACCCGCCCTCAGGCTGTGTGTTCCATCCCCGCTGCCCGTTGGTGACAGAAAAGTGCGTCGCGGTGGTGCCGGATTTCCGGGAGATACATCCTGGACACCTGGTTGCCTGCCACCTGGCCGACGACGAGGGCAGCAGCAAGATACCTGAGGGCACAGTACTGGCGTCGGTAGTGGATTGAACGCGCTCCCCATTGGCGCAGAGGGGGTTGCTTGTCGCCGGACGATCAGATATCACGTGAGAGGCTGAGGCATGAATTCCCGTGATCGCGTCCAGTGCGCGTTGGACCACCAGGAAGCGGACCGAATCCCCCTGGCTCAAGCATCCCAAATGGTCAGTCGTGGGGCAACTTGCGCTGGCAGCCCGATGTTCCAAAGGACAGACTGAACGAGGCGCTGGGTCAGTAAACATGAGGCTTCAAGCCCCAGATAAGTCAGAGGCTGCGTTCTCAACGCCAGGTCAGAGGGGGGAGAGATTCCTTCTCTCCTCTCGACTTGTTCAGGAGATTCATTACGTGCATTTCGCCAACCCCTTCGCCCTACAAGGCCATTGGTTCAAAGGCAATCTGCACACGCATAGTACCGCCTCTGACGGCCTGCTCACACCGGAGGAGGTCATTGACTGGTATCGGAGCCGAAGTTATCACTTCCTGGCCCTGACCGACCATCGCGTTCTGTCGGAGGCTCGGTCGGTGGCGGACGATTTCATCTTACTCAGTGGTATCGAGGCGGACGGCATAGACCCGGCGATAGGGTTGTACCACCTGATCGGCTTGGGGTTCGAGAGGCCGCCTGACCTAAGTTGTTACGAGGGTGACCCTTCTGTGCTGGAAACGGTCGTCAATATGCAGGAAATGATCAATAGCCTACGGGCGGCGGGTGCACTGGTGTTCCTGGCTCACCCTTACTGGTCAGGTGAGATGTCCAAGGATCTGCTGGACATGGAGGGCTGCTTCGGCGTGGAGATCTGGAACGGCGCTTGCGAGGTGTGGGACTGCAAGGGACTTTCGGTCGTGCACTGGGACGATTTACTGGCGGCTGGCCGCCGGCTGTGGGGGCTAGGCGCGGATGACTGCCACTGGTGGCCCGGCCGTTCCGACGCCGGCCTGGGCTGGGTCTGGGTCAAGGCGGCTGAACTGACCCAAGAGGCAATCCTCGATGCGCTCGAACAGGGACACTTCTACGCCAGCAGTGGCCCCCAGATCCACGACCTGCGACTGGAGGACGGCCAGATACACGTGCGCTGCTCTCCGGCGGTAGCGGTCGACTTCATCGGCAATGGGCCGTTCTGTCACCGGGTTGTCGCGCCGCCCGGTGAAACGTTGACCGAGGCCAGCTATACGCTGGGAGAGAGACATTCGGGGAGCGATAGATTGCTGCGGTACGTGCGGGTGGCGTGCCAGGACACTCAGTGCCGCTGGGCCTGGAGCAATCCTATCTTTTTTGAAAATATCCCAAGACCGCCTTGGGAGCAGGGTCCGAGTCAGTAAGATGAGAAACAGGGCAAGAGCACTGATCTCGCGACTGGACCTGCGGGCCACGCTGCAGGACTATGTGCTCTTGACGGTCGGCGGAGTGCTGATGGCCGCCAATCTCAACCTTTTCCTGGCCCCCTCCAATATCGCCCCGGGCGGGGTTTCCGGCACGGCCATCATTGTCAACAAATTCACCGGCTGGCCGATCGGACTGACCATGCTGGTCCTGAACGTCCCCCTGGCGGTACTGGGCTTTCGGCATCTGGGGCGTTTCCGCTTTCTCATCCGCACTGTCTATGTGATGCTCCTATACAGCCTGGGGGTGGATTTCCTGGCCCGCTGGATTCCGTCCGGCGGGATCACCGATGACCTACTCCTCAACGCCCTCTACGGCGGCGTCGTGGGGGGCCTGGGCGTGGGCTTGGTCTATCGGGGAGGTGGCACGACCGCTGGGACTGGCATCCTGGGCCGCCTTTTGCAGATGAGGACCGGCATCCCCGTCAGCCAGATCTACATCGTCACCGACGGGGGCGTGATCCTGGTCGCCGGCCTGGTCTTCGGCTGGGAGAAGGGCCTGTACGCCCTGATGACCCTGTTTGTGTGGGGGCTGGCCGCGGACTATGTTCTGGAAGGCCCCAGCGTTGTGCGCACGGCCTTCATCATCACCGACAAGCCGCAGGCGGTGGCCCACGCGGTGCTGAGCAACCTGCGGCTGGGTGTCACCGCCTGGCCTGCCCAGGGCATGTTCACCAAGAGCGAGCACACGGTCCTGTTTTGCACGGTGAGCCGGCCCTATGAAGGGGCCCTCAAGTCGGCGGTGGCCAGAGTGGATCCGGATGCCTTCCTGGTGATCGGCCACGGCCATCAGGCCAGCGGCGGCGTGCTCGGTCGAGCAGCGTATGATGATCGAGAGAGGTGACTTCAAGGTCATCCACTTGCTTGGCCCTGTCATTCGCGCAGATCATCAAACCCGGGGATAGGCTGGACGGGCTTTGCACTTCCTGGCATTCGGGACCTAAGGGGGCTATCAAATGGGAGCCAATGCAGCCGCTCAGTTGGAAGGGATCATATCAAATCACTATGAGATTGGGGCACTGGTAGATTACGAACAACTTCATTTGGGATACGTGAACATAAGTTATATCATAGAAACGGTGATCAGTGGTAAAAAGAACAAGTACTTCCTCAGAAGGTATAAAAAAGGGATAAGAGAGGAAGAGGTAGAATTTGAACATTCGGTAATAAAGCATCTGGTGAAGAAAGACTTCGACTTAGTGGCCAGGGTTATCAGCACTAGCGATGGAAAAACCTATATTAAGCAATCTGAAGATCGGGATGATAAAGGTAAAGGTGAAAGCGTTTTTTATGCGGTCTTCGACTTTCTTCCGGGGGAGGACAAGTATACCTGGGTCAATCCAGCCTGTAATGATGAAGAACTGAAAAATGCGGCTGCTGTGCTCGCGCAATTCCACAATGCGGTTTTCGACTTGACACCCGCAGGGAAAAGGTATGAACCGAAGATCATTGATCTCTTACCTGTAATAGTCGAGAATGTAGAGAAGTGCGCGGAGAAAGCCGGGAAAACGGGGTTTGATGCCTACTTGCTGGAAAACCTTAGCCCTATTCTCGAAACCATTGAGCGCACACTACGCGCCATTGATGAGAAGGAATACGAAGGAATAGTCCATCTAGTGATTCACTGCGATTATCATCCTGGAAATCTGAAGTTTCAAAACAGCAAGATAACGGGGCTGTTCGACTTCGATTGGTCAAAGGTTGATGCCCGTTGCTTTGACGTTGCTCTTGCCCTGACGTACTTCTGTGTAGCATGGGAAGGGAAGGGGGATGGTGATCTTCAATTGAACAAAGCCGCCGTGTTTTTGGGTGCTTACCAGAACACGCTCAAGGGCACTCCTGGGGTCGGGCCCTTGAGTGGTATTGAACTGAAATACCTTTCGCACATGATTGACGCAAGCAACACTTACGTTTTGAACTGGACTATCGAGGATTTTTATAGCAAGGAAGTAGACCCTCATGAGTACTTGATCTACCTACAGCATGGTGTCCGCACTATGAGATGGCTTGAGAACAAAGGTAACTGTGATAAACTGGAAAGAATGATCGTAGGAGCAGGCTGAGAGAATGACAGAGGAATATCTGGACGTTGTGAACGAGAACAATGAGGTTATCGGGCAAGAGAGCAGGCAGGTCGTGCACAAATCCGGCTTGTGGCATCGGGGTGTCCACATCTTTCTCTTCACTCCGGACCGTAGGCTCCTGATTCAACGGCGCGGTAATGCTCAAGACACCTTTCCAGGCGCGTTGGACTGCTCGGTCTCAGAACACCTAAGAGTCGGTGAATCCTACCTGGACGGGGCAATACGCGGCCTGCGTGAAGAATTAGGTGTCGGGCAAATTCATCTCAGCCGTCTGTTGCAGTTAAAGATGAACTATGGGCCGCATGACAACATGATTAATGAGTTGTACGAAGGTGTGTGTGATGTGGGTGACAATGAGCCTCTCACTATTAGCCGTCACGAGATACAACAGATTGTATATCATACCATACCTGAGATTGAAGAGATGATGGCGTTGGGACAGGTTCCTTTCACCTCTTGGTTTGTACAATTGCTCCGCTGGTACACCAGAAAACCAGCGGATATGCAAGTGATTTGGGCGCGCCAACAGGAATAATAGATGATGAGACAAAAAGCCAGCGCTCTAATGAAGGAAAGGGTAGCATCAGATTGAAGCCGCCAGTTGACACCCCGGCCTGTTCGTGGTATTCTTCAGCCCAAATGGTATACACCAATCAGGTTGTTGGTCCACCCCCTCAACTCCAGATTCTGAGGACGGCCCTAAGTTACAAACGGTAAGCTATGGACTCTGTAGAGCGTTTAGTCAATCGTTATGAAACATCTATACCCCTGTACGTGCAAATCGCTGAAACTCTGCTTGATCGGATTGAGTCAGGCGAGCTGCGGCCGGGTGACCGTCTGCCCTCGGAGCGTGATCTGAGCAAGATGCTGGGCGTCAATCGTATGACTGTGCGCCGTGCGCTCCAGGTGCTTGAATCGCAGGGGTTGCTCATTCGCCGGCGGGGAGATGGGACTTACGTCGCCGAACCTAAGATTGAGCGGCAGGCGGCAAAGCTCGTTCCCTTCACCAAAGGTATGCAGCGCCGTGGGTACACGCCGGATGCCAGGGTGATTACGTTCGAGCGACGACCGGTCGAGGTCTCCGTAGCCAACGAACTGGGACTGCCCGTTTCGGCACCGGTATATCACATTCATCGCCTGCGATTGATCAACCAGGAGCCGTTGCTGCTTGAAAGGCTCACAATACCAGTTCGTCGGTTTCCTGAGCTTGAGCGTCACGATCTGGCTAACCGCTCGCTGTATGAAATCATGGAAACAGAATATGGGGTCTTGGTCGTCCGAGCGCGGCAGAGTCTGGAGCCGGTCCTCGCCACAGAATACGAGGCCGAGTTGCTGGGAGTGCAACAGGGTGCCCCACTCATGTTGGAACGGCGTCTGGCCTTTGACCAGGATGGTCAACCTGTGGAGCACGGCAAGGACTTATATCGCGGCGACCGCTTCCGTTTTATCACCGAGATTGCGCCATTGGAGTTGTAGGTGTGGAAGGAGGGCCGAATGATCGTAACGTTTGCAGAACTACTTACGTCGGAACAAGTCATGCGTGTTCACGAGGCATCGCTCGAGATCCTGGAAAACGTCGGCCTGCTGGTGCGTAATGAGAAAGCCTGCGCGCTCTTTGCCACACATGGCTGTCACGTTGACGCGGAGACCCAGGTGGTCAAGTTCCCGCGTTCGGCCGTCGAGCACTTTCGCGCCGCCTTTCCCTCGACCTTCACCTTTCGCGGGCGCGATCCGCAGTACGATCGTACCATCCCTGACGAGGGGCCGGTGGTAGTTACGGCCAGTTCTGCGCCGAACGTCATTGATCCGGTGACAGGCGAGCAGCGGCGGGCGCGTTCAGACGACATCGCGCGCATTGCCTACCTCATCAACGAATTGCCAGGCTACGATGTCTTCTCCATCTCGACGCTGGCCGACGACGCGCCGCCCGGTCAGTTCAGCCTGGCCCGTTTTTACCCGGCGCTAAAGAATTGCCTCAAACCGGTGCGGAGCAACACCCCCAGTGTGGAAGAGATCAAGAAGGTCTTGCGCCTTGGCGCCCTGATCGCCGGGAGTGAGGAGGCCTACCGGGTGCACCCCTTTATCACCTTCCACTGGTGCCCTGTCGTCTCGCCGCTGACGATGGACGTGGATTCGACAGAGATGACTATGTTCGCTGTCGAGGAGGGGTGGGCCTGCTACGGGAGTATCGTGCCCAACGCGGGCATCTCCGCGCCGCTGACCCTGATGGGGACACTGGCGCAGTGCAATGCCGAGTTCCTGGCGTTGGCTGTGTTGATGCAGATGCTGCGCCCCGGCGTACCGCTCATCTACGCCACCCTGCCGACGGTGGCCGATATGCGCACAGGTGCTTACGCGGCAGGTGCAATTGAGACGGGTATACTGCACATGGGATGCGCGCAGATGGCGCGCTACTACAACGTGCCCTGTGGTGGCTACATCGGACTGACCAACGCCAAGGTCAACGACGCCCAGTCCGGTTTCGAGACCGGGATGTCCACACTGGCGGGCGTGCTTGCCGGAGCAGACATGCTGAACATGGGCGGCTTGCTCGACGCGCTGATGGCGTTCGACTTTGCCAAGGCTGTGATTGACAACGAAATCGCGTTGATGCTCAAGCGCGTCAAGCGTGGTATGGAGTTCAGCGAGGGGCCTGTCCTGAGCGGAGTCGAAGGAAACCTGGCCCTCGATATCATTGCAGAGGTTGGCCCAGGCGGCACGTTCATAGACACGCTGCACACGCTGAAGCGAATGAGAACCACCGCGCTGTTTCCTGAGATCGCCGATCGGGACTCGCGTCCGCAGTGGGAGGAAAAGGGCGCTCTCGATTCGCAGGCTCACGCGATGCAGCGCGTGCGCGAGATTTTGACGCGCGATAATCCGGCTGTCTTCTCACCCGACGTGGACGCGCGGATCCGAGCCGAATTCGAAGGTCTGGTCGCTGGTGATGCTGTTCCTCTTCAAGGGAACACGTGAAGAAGAAACCAGGTTTTTCGGAAAAACCTGGTTTCTGGTACACTATCAGGAGGAAAAACAACTATGGGAAACAATGAGGGAACCGAGATGTCCTGGATCAAGATACTCTCCGACGCCGAGATCGAAAAGATCCACGAGCGGTCTTTGGATCTCTTGGAAGACACGGGCATCGAAGTAGATCACGAGGAGGGGCTCAAGGCGCTTGAGGAGGCCGGGGCCAAGGTGGACTACGAGGCCAAGCGGGCGAGAATCCCCGCCGAGATGGTGGTTCGTTGTCTGAAAACTGTGCCGCCGGGGTTCACCCTCGCGGCCCGCAGTCCCGAGCGGGATTGTCCCCTGGTGCGCGGCGGCCGGCCCTACTCCCGCAACGGAGGTGGGGCGGACTGCACCATTGACCTGGAAACGGGCGAGTTCAGACCGTTGATGGTCGCCGATATGAAGAGCTATTACAAGTTGATGGACGGGCTGGATGGTATCAACTTTATCGCCCCGGTATTCGGTCACGACCTGCCGATCGTCGGTCGTGACATCAAGATGTTGCACATAGCGTTCAACAACACCGACAAAAATATCCACCTGCGCTGCTTCGGCGGTGAGACGCTCAAGCACATGTTGGAGATGGCGGCCCTCGTCGCCGGGGGCAAGGAGGAGTTGAAGAAACGGCCGCTGGTCAGTTTGCTAGAAGCGCCCATCAGCCCGCTCAAGTTCCTGGACGTCACGGTGGACGCGCTGTGGCTGTGCGGCGAGTACGGCGTCCCTCTCGACGTGTGCGTCATGCCGATCTCCGGCGGCACTGGCCCGATGACTATGGCCGGCAACGTTCTCCTGTTCAATACGGAATTCCTGGGCGGCGTGGTCATCTCCCAGTTGGCCCACCCGGGAGCACCTCTCCAGTACGCCGCCCGGCCGATGACTATGGATATGCGCACCGGCTTCAGTCTCGCTGGCGCCATTGAGAACGGTATTATGGCGGCCGCCGGTGCCCAGATGGCTCACTACTACAGCGTTCCCGTCAGTCTGCACGGCCCGTGGGGCGACTCAATGACACACGACGGTCAATCCACCTTCGAGCGCACGTACATGACGTTTATGGCCGGGTTTGCCGGGGCCAACGTGCTCGTCGGCGCGGGTATGATGCAGCAGAGCCTGGTCATCAGTCACGAGCAACTGGTCATTGACAGCGAGATCAACAACACCGTAGTGCGGGCACTGGAGGGCTTCGAGGTGAACGAGGAGCGCCTGGGAATGGACGCCATCGCCAGGGTTGGCCCCGGCGGCAACTTCGTGGCGGACGAGCATACCCTCAAGTTCCTCAGGGGGGAGCGTTATCAGCCTGGCTTGCAATTTCGAAACTCCCGCGAGGCGTGGGAGGCGGGCGGCTCCAAGACATTCGTCGAGCGGGCGAAGGAGCGGGCCATCGCGATCCTGCGAGAGCACGAGGTTACCCCATTGCCCGAAGACACCAGCAAGGCGCTCGACGAATACGTGAGCGCTGTCCTGAAATCGTCGGAGAAGTAAACCATAACCGGGAACGTAAGCGTTCAGGGGGTAGGTCAGAAACCAGGTTCTTAGGCATCTCTCAAGCGAAATGTGCCTCGACGGGGATGCCTTTTCGTAGGCTAGAGTGGTTCCTTTGAGGAAACCGGAGCAGATGTCCTCTGTGACACAGATTCTCATGCCAGAATTGGCGGCGCTTGCCCCAGAACTGATCATCTTCGACAAAGGCGGCACGCTGATTGGCTTCCACGGAATGTGGAGCGAATGGGTAATGGAATTGGCGCGCCGGTTGGAAGACGTCACCGGCCTCCCGGTGGCCGATCATCTGTTCCGCGTGATGGGGTTTGACCCTGACTCCGGGCAGATTGCCCCCGATGGACGACTGGCCACGACTCCGATGGCGGGCCTGCGGACACTGACGGTGAACCTGCTATGCGAGGCCGGCCTGTCCCAACAGGCGTCTGAGGCCGTGGTGGCAGATGTCTGGTATGCGCCCGACCCTGTAGGGCAGGCGCGTCCCCTGACAGACCTTCCTGGGCTGTTCAGGGGTTTGCGTGACAATGGACTGAAGATCGCCGTAGCCACCGTGGATGACCGCGCGCCTACCGAAGCGACGTTCGCCGCGCTGGGCATCGCGTCCTTCGTGGAGGCTCTCGTCTGTGGCGACGACGGCCTGCCGATCAAACCCGCGCCGGATATGGTCTGGGCCGTGTGCCAGGCCACGGACGTGGCTCCCGCGCAGGCGGTCGTTGTCGGGGATTCCGTGGCCGATCTGGAGATGGGCCGGGCCGCCGGGGTGGGCCTCGCCGTCGGGGTTCTCTCCGGCGTCAGCCCAAGGGAGATGCTGTCCCCTCACGCCGACGTTCTGCTGGAGTCAGTGGCTGAATTGGCGGCTGCCTGACGGGGTTCCGGGCAACTGCTGCGCGGGCTGCAACAACGCTGGCATAGGTTCCAAAACAAGGGGCGTCCCCATCTTGCAGGGGACGCCCCTTCGGTAGGCTCACCGCCACGAGTACTCGCGGTGGCAGGACAAGCCTTTTTGGAAACGATCCACTTGGAGCATGTCCTTCGATCCTTCGGCCACGCTCAGGACAGGCAAGCTCAGGATGACCTCCTATTCGACCGGGATCTCCTTGTAGACCTTGTCAATGTCAATGCCCTGCTTGCGGCGGTAGGAGTTGAAGCCGAAGAAGATCGCTGCGGCCAGGCCGTAACAGCCGATCATGAAGACCATTGAGGGGACATTGGTCCAGCCGATGCCGTAGAGCAGGTTCGGATCCCAGAACCACTCCACCAGTAGCCAGTCGAGGAAGGACAGGAAGATCAACCCGGCCATGGTGATCAGAGGTAACTGGCCCTCGACCGCCAATCTCTTCCCGACGTAGTACAGGATCCACGCCAGCATCACCGCGTTAACGATCGTCAGCGCCCACGTGACGAGCAGAATGATCCACGACATAGCGCCGCTCGCCATGCCGAACGCGTCAATGCCATAGCCCACGGAGGTGATGATCAGGTAAATGGATCCGATCCCGTACAGAATCATCACGATCCAGCTCAGCCAGCCGGGTACCTTGAACTTGGAGATGGGTGATCCCTCGAACACGTCCTTCGAGCGCCAGGGCAGGATGATGGCTGCCACGGTGGATCCCAGGAAGGTGACCGCGATGACCAGGGTGGAGTCCAGTGCCAGGCTCTGGAAGTCAAAGATGTTGTAGGCGTAGAGGATGGAGATGATGATGGATGGTATTACCATCAGCAGCAGCGCGTTGATCGGCGTTCGGGTGCGCGGGTCCACTTTGGACGCCCACTCCGGCAACATGCGGTCGAACGCGGCGGCAAAGATGACACGGGTGGAGCTCATGAACACCGTACCTGACCAGCCGAACCACCAGAGGCCCATCAAGAGGATGACCAGGAACTGGAGCACGGGGCTGGTGGTCATAAAGGCCGCAAACAGCGCCGGGTAGGGCCAGAAGGGCAGGGGCGGTGGCTCGTCCGTGTAGCCCCAGGTGTAATTCCAGAAGGCCCCGTTAGCCTTGTTGTAAAAGTCCCAACCCAACGTCTTGGCGATCAGGGCGAAGAAGATCAAGGCCAACACGGTCGTGACGATAACCGCCGAGGCCATACCCCAGAAGTTGCGCTTGTAGTCGTTGGCGCCCCGCACCTCGCCGTAGAGGGTGGAGCCCCAGTTCGGCCACAGGTTGAAGAAGACGATCATCGGGATCAAGGCCATGCTTGCTCCCACGGCCATGTTGCCCCACGGGGCCGCTGCGGTGCCAGCCTCCTCGCCCGCTTGCAGGGTGGCTTGATACAGATCTACAGCCTCAGTGCCAAACATGTCGGGCACTATCGCGTTGAGATTAGTGACGAAAGTCTGGTTGTTGCCGGCGAGGAGCAGGATGAACACCAACAGCAAGCCCACCATGCCACCCCAGAAGCAGAACTTCTGGATGCGCGCATACCACTTCATACCGACGGCGATGTATAGGAACACGAACGCGCAGACGACCAGCGATCCGACCAGCAGGCCGCCGGAGCTCATGAACCACAGAGCTGCACCCTGTGCACCCAGGATGGCTAGAATGGGGGTGAAGAATTCGTACACGAGCATCTGGCCGTAGAGCGGCACCCACAGCCAGAGGATGAACCACCAGCCGGTTACACTCAGGATGAACCCGATGGCGCGCCCCAGAATCCGGCTCTGCCAGACGTAGTCGCCACCGGCGCGTGGCATTGCCGAGATCAGGCTGGCGTAGACGATCACTTCGAAGATGGTGAAGGCGGCACCGATGATCAACGCCGGCACCAGGTGCCCTTCGAAGTAATAACAATAGGAGAAGATGTACAGTCCAAGGGTGATGAGGTTGATGGAGAACGTGGCGTAGATGAAGGCGTCCAGGACCGACCAGGACCGTACCAGGCCACTTGCTTTGCGAACGAAAACGGTTACCTCGCTCATTAGGAGCTCTCCTTTCAGAATATGATCTTAGATAGACATGTACAGTTGAGAGAACTTTGCAACTTGGCGAAGACGTCATCTGTAAACACTTCATACCATACTGAGGCATCACCTCCTTTCCTGTCTTTGAGCGCTCTCGGAAAGCCTGTCTTGCCCCCACAACATCACAACGGATAAAGAAAGGAACGAACCGGCGAGAGTGGATGGGTTATGCAGGAAATCTATTAACTCCCTACGGGGGAGGTTGCCCTTCGACAGGCTCAGGACGTGGCCCCCGGTCGTGCCTTTACCTACCCTGTTGTGAGAATGTAATTGCCCACTTTTCGGCGTTTGAGCTGAATCACCGCTCCCTGCAGCGTCCCCTGTTCGTACATGCTGCCTGGATTGATGCACAGAGTTCTCCCCATCTTGCGTGCGCCTTTGCCCTCGTGGATGTGACCGAACAGGCCTAGCAGCGGCTGGTATTCCTCGACAACCGCCTGCACGGCCTGGCTGCCCACAGATATCAATGACTGGCCAGCATACGCGAGCCGCATGTCCTCGGTTAACTCTGGAGCCTCGTCAAGGCCGCTGCCTAAGGGCGGTGCGTGGAGGTTGAACACCGCGTTGCGCACATCCTGCACCTGGCCGATCATGGCCTCGATGCGCTGCCGCAGCGCGTCTTCATTCTCCTCCCGGTGGGTGTCCCAAGGGGTAGGATTCGACCACCCAGTGTTGATCATCTCGTGATGATCATCCAGGGGGATCACCCGGCCCTCGACAATTTCGACGTGCTTCGACGCGACGATGACCTCGTCCAGTTCAAATATATCGTCATTGCCCGGGCAAACGTAGCACCGGATGCCCGTTCCGGCCAGTTTTTCGTCGGCATACTTCATCCACTGCTGGCTGGTTTCCAATACCTGGGCCAGGAAGATCTCATCTGACCGTCCCGGAGTGGCGCTGATCTCTGCTACTTCGTCGGGGTCCGTGACGTAGGGATAATAGCCCCGATCCCGGATGATGCGCACTATCTTGTCCACTTCGTCCTGGCCCTCCAGGACACTTTCCTGATCCAACAGGGTCACCTTGTACCTGTCACCGCCCTGGGCAATGATGGGCACGATAGCCTTGCCGGTCATGTCTCCCCCCAGGATAATGATGTCTGCCTCGTAGAACTTGCCGCCGTTGATGAACTTCTTCCAGCAGATTTCTGAACCGTGGACATCGGTGGCGAAAAACAGTTTTGTCATTTTGTGCTCCTTTTGTGCTCTTATGTGCCTCTCTCTTCCTCACTCAATGCCAGCAACGAGAACCTCCACGGAGCGGGTGGCTAACTCGGCACGAGCGCTGGCGTTAAGCCCGTCATCTGTGACTAATCTGTGGATTTGATCAATCGTGGCTATTTCGAAGTTGGAGACTACTCCCCATTTGCTATGATCAGCCAACACAGTGACCGGGCCGCGGGTGCGCTGGATCATCAGGCGGATGATCTCCGCCTCGCCGCTGGTAGGGACAGTGCAACCGTACTTGAGACTGATGCCGTCTACACCGATGAATGCTTTGCTGGCGTATACCTGGCGCAGGGTCTCGGTGGAAAAACGGCCCATCACCGAATTCGACCGTGGCCAAAACGAGCCACCCAGCAGGACGATCGCGAAGCCGCACCCTGTTCCGACCTTGGTGTCGATTTCAGGGATCTCCAGCACTGCTTTCACGTTGCTGGTGATCAGTGTCACGTTCGCTCTGCTCTGGATGTGAGTGATGACTTGCGTAGTGCTCGTACCACTGTTAACGAAAATGACGTCGCCGTCCTCGACCAGGGTGGCAGCCAGCGCACCAATACGCCGCTTCTCCTCGGGGTGGGTCTGGGCTCTTTGTGCATACTCCGACTCGAGTCGCATCCGCTGGCTGCGGATTGCGCCTCCGTGTGTGCGCTCAAGGACACCCTGGTTCTCCAGCCACTCTAAGTCGCGCCTAATCGTGGCTTCGGAGACCTTCAACATGTTGCACAGATCGGCACTGCGGACGACCTGGTGGACTTCCAGGCATTCCCGTATCCGCTCGCGCCGCTGAGCGGGGATGAGTTGTTTGCTCATTGCACTGGGCCTCGCACTGGCTGGCGTAAACGACGACGACGGAATTTGAACGTAGGTTGATTGATTTGCAGATCCATTATAACGGATTCTGGCCTAATTTGCAAGCTACAGTTTTCTCGGTTATAATAGTCGCCAATGTGCCGACGGTGCTGGGCAACGTGAACAAGATATGCTTCAGGAGGACGGATGATGAACAGTTCAATCGGGATGGGTGCTCAAGACAGCGCCGAGCGTGTTAAGTTTGAGAATGAACTCCAGCGGATCCTCAAGGCCAGTCAAGAGGCTGGGTTGACGTTGCGTGTGATAGGTTCGTTGGCTTTTCAGTTCCATTGTCCTAAATATGGCTATCTGCAAGCAGCGATGGGGCGGGCGTATACCGACCTTGACTTTGCTGGTTATGCCAAGGAGGTCAAGGAAGTCAAAGTGTTGATGGCTGGTCTGGGTTACGTCGAGAACGAACAGATCTCCCTCTTCAGCGAGGGAAGCCGGGCAATCTTCGACAATCACGACATCGGCCTGTACGTGGATGTATTCTACGAAAGGCTGGATTTCTGTCACGTGATCTCCTGGGAAGGGCGGCTAGAGGTAGACTCGCCCACCATCCCGTTGGCCGAGATGTTACTGGAAAAGATGCAGATCGTACAGATCAACGAGAAAGACATCATTGATACAATCATGATGCTCTTGGAGCATCCATTGGGTGATAGCGACGCAGAGACGATCAACATGAGTCGCGTAGCGCATCTGTGTGCCAAGAATTGGGGCTTGTGGCGCACGACCACGATGAACCTGGACAAAGTCGAAAAGTTGGCCCAATGTTACGACCAACTGACCGACGAACACAAGGCCCACATCACCTCACAGGTAGACGCTGCGCTGGCGCGGATTGAGGCTGAGCCCAAGCCGCTGGCCTGGCGATTGCGGGCGCGGGTGGGCGACCGCGTGAAGTGGTACAAGGACGTGGATGAAGTCGAGTAGCGCCATTGGCAGAGAACTTGGTTATCATTAGAGGAGGTTGTACTGTGACTGAATTGGTTCGTGATTTCATGCATCCGGGCGTAATCACCTGCCGGCCTGATGCTTCCCTCGGTCAGGTCGCAGTGATGCTCTCCCATCATCACGTCCACGCCCTGATCGTCGCCGACCGTGATGGTCGGCCCCTCGGCGTCATCTCTGACTTTGATCTATTGGCCGGGGAATGGCTGTCGGGCGAGCCGGAGGGCCTGGAGTCCATGCGGACGATGATCGCTGGCGAACTGATGTCCACTCCGGTGGACACGATTGAGGCCGACGCGCCTGTCAGTGAGGCGGCACAGCGTATGCGCGAGGAAGAAATTCACCGGCTGTTGGTTATTGACGGTGGACAGCCGATAGGCGTGGTCTCGATCTCGGATTTCGTCGCTGGTCTGGCGGAGACGGCCCCAATCAAGCGAGAGACGGTTGCCGATGTGATGTCCGACGCGATGCTCGTCTGTCGGGATAAGACGCCGGTCACCTCCGCTGCCCGGACGATGACCCAGGCAGGTTGGCGCTCTGTCCTTGTCGTAGATGCTACGGGGCGGCCGCTGGGCGTGGTCAGTGGATTGGACCTGCTCGCCTTCTGCGAGGAGGAGGAATGTAATGCTGTCACGGTCTCGGAGGTGATGCACCCCGCGCTCACGATTCACATGTCGGCCAGCCTGCGCGAGGCGGCCGACAAGATGATCGAGCATCACCATCATCGCCTGGTGGTGGTGGACCTATATCAGCCGGAGGTTATGCCGCTGGGGATTGTCTCCTCGTACGACATCATTGCAGAAATGGCCCGGCCGGGGTCAGTCTGGCAGCAATAATGCCCCCGAGACGAGGGCTTTGAGTGTCTTGTACCGAGAACTAGAATGAAGGTGTTGAACAACGCCTCTGCGTGCCCCAGTGGTCGCCAGCAGAGGTTAATGACTGGAATTGAGCGATTATATACCTGATCATAATGTTTTTTGGCTTAATTTGCTAGTTTAGTCCTTTTGGTGTATAATAGTCGCAGTTCTGTCGGCTGGTACGATGGGAAGTGTCTCATCCCCGCCAGCGTCTCCGCAAAGCAAGAGAATCAGCCCATCAGTATGTAAGGAGGAACAGCATGGAAGAGAAAACCCAAAGACCCATAATCAAGTATCTGACCGATGCCCAGATCGAAGAAATCAACAAGGGGTCGCTGGACATCCTGGAGAACACTGGCATCAAGGTCGAGCTCGAAGAGGGGCTCAAGGTCCTCGACAAGGCTGGAGCCAAAGTAGACCACCAGACCGGGAGAGCAAAGATTCCCCGCGAACTGGTGGCCCGTTGTCTGGAGACTATGCCGCGTAAGTTCGCTTACGCGGGCCGCAATCCGGAGAAGGACTGTTATATGGAGCCTGGTGGTCGGCTTTACGCCCGCACCGCCGGTTCCCCGGATTTCATCATTGACATAGATACGGATGAGTGGCGGCCGGTGCTAGACGCCGACGTGAAGGAACTCTATACATTGATGGATGCACTTGACGGGATCAGTATTCCCACTTCGGCGTTCGCCCAGGACTGGCCCAAGTTCGGGCGCGACATCGTGATGCTGCGCGAGATGTTTAATCACACCGACAAGCACCTACATCTGCGTACCGACACCATCAAGACGTTCCCGCATATGTTGGAGATGGCCGCAATCGTCGCGGGCGGCAAAGAGCAACTGAAGGAACGCCCGATTGTCAGTTTGCTCGAGGGACACGTTAGCCCGCTCAGGTACATAGACGTTATGGTGAACGCGCTGCTCTTGTGCGGCGAATACGGGATTCCGCTCGAGATATGCTGCATGCCGATGGCCGGGAGCACCGGCCCGGTGACGATGGTAGGCAATCTCCAGTTACTCAAC
>JAUWOI010000468.1 GCA_030612185.1 Anaerolineae bacterium | reverse complement strand
GTTGGCTGTAGGAGGTGAAGAGCGCCAGCGCCCGCCCCTGTGTCGCCCGGAAGAGCGCGGCCATTCCCTGTTCCACCGCCCGCTGGTAGCCCGGCTGCCCCGGTTCGGGGACGTCGTTCACCAGGTAGACCAGCGTCGAGTTCTCGTAGTCGAAGGGGGAGCCGACCGCCAATTCGTCGGCATCCCAGGCGTTCAGCCGCTCGCGCAGGAAGTCGAAGGTGGAATCGGTGCGCAGCGTGGCCGAGGTCAGCACCACCGCTTCTTTTTTGTGGAAGAGGTGCTCCTCCACCAATGGCCCGACGTGCAGGGGTGCGGCGTGCAGGCTCAGGTGGTCATTGTGGGAGTTCGATTCCAGCCAGTAAATGAGAGATTGTGAGGGTTGCGTGATCATCTGGCTTACCTGACCGCGCGCTTCTCCCAGGCGCCGCGCCAGACCCAAGACCTGCGCCTGCAGTTCGTCAGCGTCCGGGACGTCAAAGGCTGTCAGGTCCTCCAGCCCGCTTGCCAGCCGCTCCAGCCCGTCCACGATGGCTGCCAGCGGCGCGTTGGTCTCGTCCCACGCGATCTCGACTGTCTCCCAGGCCGGCTGGACGCGCAGCCCCGAGGTAATGCGTGGGCGGAAGGAATACTGGCTGCGCCGGCCTCCCTTCTGCTCCTCCACGAACTCTTCCAGACAGTCGAAGAAAAGACCCAACTCGCGAGTGGCCCGGCCGGCCGCCAGTCCAATCTTGCCGATGAAGAGTTCTACCTGCTCTATGACGTCGCGGGGCAGGTGGGCTTTCTGGCAGCGCCCGATCACCTCGGCCAGCAAGCCGGTCACCCGGCCAGATGGGCCTACCTTGCCAACCTCGCCCAACAGCCGGCGCATGCTGGTGCGGTCGGCCTCGAAACTGAGCCCGTTGGTGGTAGCCGCCTCCAGGTGGTGGGCCTCGTCCACGATGAGATACTTGTATTCGGGCAGAGCGCGGTTCTGCACCGCGACGTCGGCGAGGAGCAGCGCGTGGTTGACGATGACGAGGTGAGCGGACTCGGCGGCGCGACGGGCATTGTAGAAGTAGCAGGCGCCCTCGTGGAAGCGACGGCAGCGCTCCGGGTCGCAGCCCTCGTGATCAGCCGAAAGTTGCCTCCATAGGGCCCGCTCGACCAGGTTGGGCAGGAAGAGTTCGTCGCCGTCGCCGTTTGCTGTCTCGGGCAGCCAGATGAGGACTTTCGCCAGCACGCGGGCCTCGTCGGGTGAATTCGCCCCCCGGCGGCGCAGCGCCTGCAGGCGGGCCGGGCAGAGGTAGTGGGAACGGCCCTTGAGCACGGCGGCGCGGAATTCGAACGGCAGGACGGAGGCCAGGTCGGGCAGGTCTTTGCGATACAGTTGCTCCTGCAGGTTGATAGTGTTGGTGGAGGCGATCACCCGCTCGCCGTTCTGCACCGCCCAGTAGACGGCGGGGATGAGGTAGGCCAGCGACTTGCCAACGCCGGTGGGAGCCTCGACCAGCAGGTGCCCGCCCTGGTTGAATGTCCGCGCCACGCCGCGCAACATGGCCACCTGTTGAGGACGGTACTCATGGCCGGGGAAATGTGCCTCGAAAGCCCCGCCTTCCTCCAGAAGCGCCGCCAACTCGTCCACATCCAGCCCCGTCCGCTCGGCGGCCGGCTGCAAGGGGCGGGCCTGTTCCGCCGTGGCGAAGAGCGGCCCTCCTGGCGTGACACCCGGCCTGGGCCGGGCATCCTGCCGCGCGGGTGGATGCCGGGCCGCTTCCTCCAGCGCAGCGCGGAAGAAGCCAGTGGCAGTCCACCCAGCCCGCTCGCCGTGACCTATGATCTCCTTCAGCAGACGGGGCGGCAGGCCCGCCGCCTGGCGGAGGAGAGCGCGGAAGAGGCAGTAGGTGGCCTGGGCGTCGTCCAGCGCCCGGTGTGCCCGTTCCATTTCGATCCCCATCATCCGCGCCAGCGCCTGTAGGCTATACCGCTCGGCGTGCGGGACGAGCACGCTGGCCAATTCGAATGTATCGAGGGATTCGTTCTCGGACAGCCGCGAGTGGGGACGCAGGAAGGCCAGGTCAAACTTGATGCTGTGGCCGACGATGGGCCGTTGGCCGACAAAGCGGACCAGGCGGGGCAGCACATCGTGCAGGCCGGGTGCGCCGGCCACATCGTCGTCACGGATGCCGGTCAGTTTGGTGATTGGGCGGGGGATGGGGCGGCCGGGGTTGACGAAGGTGGAGAGCGTGTCCAATACCTCGTCGTCGCGGAATTTGACTGCGCCGATCTCGGTGATGGCATCACGGTCGGCGTCGAGGCCGGTGGTCTCCAGGTCGAGGGCTACGTAGGTTTGGGACATGCATCCTCATTTCTAGGCCGCAGTAGGCGGCGGGAGGATTATACCCCAGTGGGAGAGAAGGGGCAAGGAGCAGGTGGGGGAGGGGTTTGCTCTTAAGAATCACAACCGCTTCTAACAAAACTTTATGATATCCCTCACCCCCACGTTCACTCTTATCTGCTATACTATACATGACACGAGTTGTCTGAGAATGTCTTCCTGCAAAGGAGCGACTGGAATGAAACGAGAGACCACTATCCCTGGAAGCAAGAGATGGTGGCCTGTTATTTGTTAGCAGCACACCACAACGGAACTTAGGTTCCTACAAATAACCAGCCCCGCGTGGCGGCACCATTGGGGCTGGGCACATCGGGTGGCAGAGCACCTCGTGCAAGCCAACTGCATCATACTCACAGATCCACAGACGCTGGCTCCCCTCTTCGCCGAGGGGTCTAACGTCTAACTCACATCGTTGGGTTTCGGATCGTGGTTGATCAGGCTCACGGGAAATCTGCCCTCCCGTGAGCCTGATTTGTTTTCTATAGAGAATCGAGCGTTCTGGACAAAAACACTACAACGAATGGGGAAAGGAACGAATAGTCGCTCCTGGGACGAGGTGTGTCTATTTGACGTCGTGGATACCCTGGAAACTGCATTGAACACGGGCGACACGCGAGTTCTAATCACCCAAGCAGGGCACACGGATTGGATTGAGCCCCAGATTCGTTCCATTCTAAATTCGTTGTAGTGTTTGTGGGCGAAGAACAGACTTTCCGGGAGGTCTTCGAAAGCGAAGTCCAGCCCGGTTGTTTGGTAGCCATAACGTCAGGCATCGGTTCACCTCATCAAGATTGACGTTGGCTTGACCACAAAGATACAGTGGGAGGTGGTGCCTCAGAAGATGAGGCGCCACCTCCCCAGAGGCAGATAGCCACGGCTGTGTGCCTGCGTAGTTGACAATGTGAGATCAACCCTAAATCGCTCCAAGACCCCGTCCCGGGGGCGTCCCATGGGCGAGTTACCTTGCAGACCCGCCCCCGAGACGGTGGCTGAGAGCGTTGGACGAGACGGTGGCTGAGAGCGTTGGAGTAGAACACCTGTGCAATGTGACATTTGTCAAGGTAGTTACAGCGGAGGCAGGATGTGCGTGTAGGAAAAGGAAAGGAAAGGACCAAATGAAACTCTGGGGGCCGATTACCCTGGGAGAGCAGTCACGTCGGACGCTCCTCCGGTCAGTCGCGATACACGCGCTACAAATGACCGTAGCCCTGCTGGTTTGCCTATCTGGGTTGGGACAAGCAACCACGGGCCGGGCGTTAGAGGGAACGACGGTGCGTCTTGATCCCTTGTCACTGGAGATAGGGACGGAAAACACGGGCACGCTGGACATCCCGGTGGAGGAAGTAACCGATCTCTACGGGGTTGAGTGTGAGATCACCTTTGACCCGGCTGTACTGGAGGTGGTGGACGCCGATCCCGGCAAGCAAGGCGTCCAGATAGAGGCGGGCGACTTTCTCAACCCAGACTGGAC
>JAUWOI010000351.1 GCA_030612185.1 Anaerolineae bacterium | reverse complement strand
CGCTCGAACTCGATGCTGGTGACGACGTTGGGCAGCCGCCCATAACCCAACTCCGGCCGGATGTCGCCGGGCATTGTTTCCGACCCCGGCACCAGCACGACTCCACCCACGTTCAGTTCGATGATCTCCTCGCGCATGTCGAGGTCAATGCAGCCTTTCTGGCAGGCATCGACACACTGGTGACATTCGGAGCAGACGCCGCAGTTGAGGCAACGAGCGGCCTCGGCAAGGGCCATGCTCTCCGTGAAGCCCGTATCCACCTCGATGAACTGCTTCGCCCGTTCAGCCGCCGGCAGCATGACACGCGGTTGTCGAGGTTGAGGGACGATGAGCCCCTGTGCAACCTTCGCCCGCACTTCTTCTTTTGACCATTTCGCCACCGGCACGGCCCGACGCTCGGGCTGCACCAGGGGCTCGCCCTGAAGATAGTGATGGATAGAGGTAGCCGCTTGATGCCCCCGGGCGATGGCGTTGACGACGAAGCCTGCCCCTGGCTTCACGCCTGGCCCAGCGAAAATGCCGGGAATCTGGCTTGCCAACGTCTCGGGATCGCCCAAGTAGGCATCGGATGGAGAGTCCATATACCACAGATCGGACGACTGTCCGAGTGCTCGCACGACCGTATCCACCTCTAGGAACTGCTCCGTGCCCGGGACCGGCACGACGGTCGGGCGTTTGTCCGGACCACGTGGACCGGGCCGCGCCTCGGCGTACTCTAGCCCCGTCACCCGGCCATTCTCTCCGAGGATGCGAGTAGCAACCGCCCGCTGGATCAGCCGGACCTCTTCGGACTCAGCCTCGTCCAGTTCCCAGCCATAGGCTGGCAACTCGCCCCGGCTCCGGCGATAGACGAGGTACACTTCCTCAGCGCCCAGCCGGAGGGATGTGGTTGCCGCATCCACTGCAGTGATCCCGCCCCCGACTACTGCTACCCGCTTCCCCAGGTCGGGGAAACGACCAAGGTTGACATCGCGCAGCAGGGAGATGGCCGAAACAACACCTTCCAGATCCTCTCCCTCAGTGCCAAGGCGCGGATCGCCGTACACGCCGACGGCCAGGTAGACGGCGTCAAACTCTTCCTCCAACAGTTGCTCAGGGTCGGTCACAGGCGTGTTGAGCTTTAATTCCACTCCGAGGGCCAGAATGTCGGCGATGTCCCGGCGCAACATGTCCTTGGGAAGACGCTGCTCAGGGATACCAAAGCGCATCATTCCCCCGGCCTCAGGCAGCGCTTCAAAGACGGTCACCCCATATCCCTGCTTGATCAGGTCCTGAGCGGCGGTGAGACCCGCGGGCCCGGCACCCACAATGGCGATGTGCTCCTTCTGAGTCAGCGTCACCGGCTCCGGGGGCGGATAGTGACCTTGATAAACCTGGTCGCTCACAAATCGTTTCAACGCCTGGATGGCCACCGGCTCATCCACCTGGCGCCGTGTACACTTACCCTCGCACGGGTGATGGCACGTGCGACCACACACACTGGGAAACGGAATGCGGTCCCGAATCAGTTGCAGCGCCTCGACGTAGCGCTGCTCTCGGATTAGAGCGATATAGCCCTGCGCACTGACCCCTGCTGGGCAGGCGTCCCGGCAGGGAGCAGTGCCTCGCTTCTCGATGACGTAGGCGTTGGGCATCGCCTGCGGATAGAGTGTGTAGACCGCTCGCCGCTCGGATAGGCCGGCGTTGAACTGGTCGGAACAGATGAGGGGACAGACTGCCGCGCAGTCGCCACAGCCTGTACATTCATCCACGATGACGTAACGTGGCTTCTGACGCACGCGCGCCGTGAAGTTGCCCGGCTCGCCTTCGACACCCTCCAGTTCGGCGTAGGTCATCACTTCGATGTTGATGTGCCGCCCGCACTCCACCAACTTGGGCGAGAGGATGCACATAGCGCAGTCGTTGGTGGGGAAAGTCTTGTCGAGTTGCGCCATCGTGCCGCCGATGGCGGGGCTTTTGTCCAGCAGGTATACCTTGAACCCGGCTTCCGCCAGGTCGAGCGATGCCTGGATGCCTCCAATGCCAGCGCCAACGACCAGCGCCGCACCGACCTTGCCGTTGTTATTCTCACTGTTATTTTCAGAGGACTTCGTCGCCATCTCGTCTCCTAAACCTTAGAACTTGTCAGCCGTTAGCCGCCAGTAGTCAGCAGTTAGCAACTCATAGCCGCCAGGATTTTGGTCGCATTGTTCATTGTTCATTGTTCATTGTTCATTGTTCATTGCTTCATCGTTCATTGTTCCATGGCCTTCCAGACCAACTCCGTCACGTCCATCACCCGCATGCGCGCGCGGCGTGCCTCCTTGCTCTTGCGTACCGCCGCCGTCAACGTGCGCTCACACTGCTGGCAGGCAGAGGCGATGACCTGGGCGTCAATCTCGCAGGCCCGGCTGACACGACGCAGTGAGACCTCGGATACGACGTCCGGATCGAAACTCTCCAGGTTGCCGCCGCCGCCGCAGCACTCGGAGATCTGCCCACAACTGCTCATCTCCACGAAAGTGAGGCCGGGGATACTCCGCAACACCTGGCGTGGCGCTTCAAAGACGCCGCTCTTGCGCCCCAGGTCACAGGGGTCATGATAGGTCACTCGCAGGTCCATCCCCTTCGGCAAGCTCAGGGCAGGCTCTCCCAACTTGATGGCTCCCTGCGCAATCAACTCGACCATCCATTCCGTAGCGTGCAGCCCTTCCAGGCCGCCTTCCTCCTCCAGTACGTCCGGGTAGACGTGCTTCCACATGTGATAGCAGGAAGGGCACGCGAATGTGACGCGCGAAGCGCCGAGTTCCTTGACCTGGGCGACGTTATGCCGGATCAACGCCTTGGCCTCCTCCAGCCGTCCCATTGAGAGCAGGGGGTAGCCACAACACCACTCCTGCCCCCCCAGCGTGGTGAAATCAGCGTTGCTCGCTTCCAGGATCGAGGTAAATGCCTGGGGCACACGATAACTGCGGGGGAAGAAAGAGGCGACACAGCCAACGAAATAGACGATCTCAGCTCCTTTCTTGCCCTCCAGCCCGGGCGGAATGTGCTCCAGGTTCTGGCTCCAGATCAGCCGATCGCTGTTGTCGTCGCCGGTGATGTTGTGCTCTGCTGTGATGGTCTGGCTCAGATGATTGAGGCGTGAGACACCTTCGCATAACCGGTCGTCAATCACCGTCTCAGGTCGTTGCACCAGGTAGTCGGCCAGGAGTTCGCGCAGTTCCTGGCAATTTTCGACCCGGTAGCCTGTCTCACCCGCTATTTCCTTGAGCGCGATCATCACTTCGTTGATGTCTATCTCGTTGGGGCAAAATGCGCCGCACATCTCGCACCCCAGGCAGAGCCAGGGGTCCCGGCTGCTCAGTAACCGTTCCTGCTGCCCGAATTGGATCAGGCGCAAGATGCGGTCAGGCCCGTACTCCATGGCAAAAGCGGCAGGACAGCCGGCCGTGCACTTGTGGCAATGGTAACACAATTGTATGCTTTGCCCGCTGAGATCGTTTACCCGGTCTATGAGTGATGCTTCCCTGACTAATCCCTGACCCATTCCTTACTCCTCCCTAATCTCCAATCTCTAATCTCCAATCTCTAATCTCTAATCTCTAATCTCCAATCTCCAATCACTAAACCATCCAGGGCTGCTCAATCGGGCCTAGTGCCTTAACTTCTTCCCTCACCTCTTCTATCAGACGAGGCAATATGCCCCTTTCTGCAGTCGAGATGTGGGCGAATCTTGCTCTCCCTTTCATCGCTCCGGCGGCTTTCAGGACTGTTTGCAGGACGGCTATCCTATTTTCTGCCATCAGGTTGCCCTGCTTGTAGTGACAGTCCCCCAGGTGACAGCCGGCTACCAGCACGCCATCTATGCCTTCCTGCAAGGCCATCAAGACGTGCATTGGGTCCATCCTCCCCAGGCAAGGAATCTTTACGATCCGAACGTTAGGTTGTTCCTGAACCCTGGCAATGTCAGCCCGATCAAGTTCAGAGTACAAACACCAGTCGCATAGGAAGACTACAATCCTGGGTTCCCAATCTCGTTCATTGTTAATTGTTTCATTGTTCATTGATTCATTGTCCATTGTTCCCCGTCTCTTCCGCGAACTCCCTGATCTGAGCGACGATCGTGTCGTCGCCGACGTCTGTCAGACTGATGGCAGAGACCGGGCAGGTGGTAGTGCAGATGCTACACCCCTGGCAGAGAAACTTGTCCACTTTGGGCAAGACTCTCCGTTGTCTCAGCGTCTGTTGTATCGTCACCCAAGTGGGCGTCAACTCGATGGCTTCGTAGGGGCAAGCCTGAGCACACATGCCACAACCTGCACATGCTCGTTCGTTCACCTGGGCAACGGCTCTTACCGGCGCATACCCCTCACGGATAGCCACGCTGCGGATGGCTTTCATCAGATCAGAGATGCGTATGCCCTGGGGGCAGCGCCGGTAGCAGACGTCGCAGGCCGAGCAGAGCCAGATGACCGGGCTGGACAGAACCTGCTCCTTCATCCCCAGCATCACCATCGTGATAATCCGGCGCGGGTTGTATTTCTCTTCCACCCACGCGATGGGACAGGTGGCCGTACAGGTTCCGCAGGAGAAGCAGTACGTTAGTTTTTCGCCGCCAGGGGAGGCGCGAACTTGATCAGCAAAGGTCTCATCAGGTGACCTGTGGCTTACCACCTTACCCTCCTCCCCCGGTCATGGCCGCTTTGAGTTTGTCCGCATATGCCAGCGCTTCCTCGACTCGTGGCGCCTCGCGCATCCGGCGCGCGCGTTTCTTCATCGTCGGCCGCATCCGTTCGATCTCTTCCAGCAATTGCTCCTTGGGGATCGAGTCCAGCGTCTCCTGCATCTCGTTGATCACCTGGGCGTACTTGTCGCCCTCGGCTGCGCTGATCCATTCGATGCGAAAACGGCCCGGTGTCATTCCCATTTTGTTGAAAGCCTTGAGCAACCGGTTGGCGCGCTTGGCGCCGACTGGCTGGCCGGTGATGTAGTGACAGTCCTGCGGGTGGCAGCCGGAATAAAGCACCGCGCCCGCGCCCAGACGGAAGGCCTCGTAGACAAAGTCATTGTCCACACGGGCTACACACATCACGCGCATCCCACGCTCGTTGGACGAGTACTCGAAGTGGCTGGTCCCGGCCAGGTCGGCGCCGGGGTAGGAGCACCAGTTGCAGCGGAAGGCCAGGATCTTCTCCTCCGGCTTGTCGGCCAGGAGCGCCCG
>JAUWOI010000170.1 GCA_030612185.1 Anaerolineae bacterium | reverse complement strand
GTAGGGGTAGGTGGGGGGGTGGGCGTGACGCCTGTGGTGGCCTCATAGGTGGCCAGCGCATCACGGGTGGCTAGCACAGCATCAATCTCAACGACAATTTGTGTACCAAAGGCTTCGTTGGGTGTAGGCGTACCGATAACGTCCGGCGTGGGCGTTCCCGCCTGTGGAAACAGGGCACGGGATAGGCGATTCAGTGTCCCTGTGGCGAGGAGCGCGGCACAGCCAAGCAGTATCAGTACCAGCGCGACGGCCAACATTGTGACACAGCCCCGTCCGGGACGGACTACGGAAATTGCTGACGGAGTCGGTGTGGCCGATGGCGGGCCAACGGTCATTGTCTCGGATGTCGCCGCTACCACAGTGAGTTCTGGCGAGATTGGCTCGATGGGTTGGCCGGCCATAGCCCGTTCTAGATCGGAAGCGAATTCGTTGGCGGTCTGATAGCGGTCGTTGGGATCCTTGGCCAACGCACGCGTAATAACCGCCTCGATACTCGGAGACCGGTTGGGGTTGAGGGTGGTGGGCGGCGGCAGGGGAGCGTTGATGTGCTTGAGAACGACGCCCAATGGCGTATCGGCGTCGAACGGGAGGTGGCCAGTGACCAACTCGTACAAGACGACGCCCAATGAGTAAATGTCGGCTCGCTCATCCCCGGCCTGGCCCATTCCCTGTTCGGGAGCCATGTAGGCGGGCGTTCCGACCATCGCCCCGCTGGCCGTCAGCCCGGTGACATTCAGCATCTTGGCAATGCCGAAGTCGGTGAGGATGACCTGCCCATCATGGGCAAACATAATGTTGGCTGGCTTGACGTCCCGGTGCACCATGCCGTGCTGATGGGCATAGTCCAGCGCATTGGCGACTGCGGCGACGACACGGATTGTCTCCTCCAGCGGTAGTCTCTGGCCCTCCTGAGCCATCTCCTGCCGGTGCGTCTTCAGGCTGAGACCGTCAATGCACTCCATTACCATGTAGTAGGCGTTATCTTCGGCGTCGAAGTCGAAATCGTAGACCTGGACGATGTTGGGATGACGGAGCGTCGCGACGACTCGCGCCTCACGCTGGAAGCGGGTCAGAAAATCCTTCTCGTCAGCCAGAAAGGGATGGAGCACCTTGATGGCTACGTGGCGGTCGAGGCCCGGTTGGTAGGCTTTGTAGACCTCGGCCGTACCACCGCTCCCCAGGTTCTCAATGATGCGGTACTTGCCCAGTGTTTTGCCGATCAATATCCTATTCCCTGGAAGGGTGATTTCTGACCAGTTGGCAGCTGTACTTCTTCGGTAAACCGCCCCATTCTATTTTACTACAAAACTGCACGGGGAGGATTGAGGGGCCGTTGCAGTTTGGTTAAGGAAAGGTTACAGGCAATCGGCTCTCTCCTCAATGGTTTGTTGTGTCTTTGGGCCTATTGGTGTATACTGACGTTAGGCTAAATGCGCGTTCTATTCTACACGCTTTACCTGGTTATGGCAAGGCAAGTGCGAATGTTTCACTTGGATGCCGTTCTTGGACGTTACCAGTTGGTGTTATGACTGGCTCGCAAACTGGCTCGCAAAGGAGAGTGGAAATGCAAATTGTAACTGATAGTGGAACGGACCTAAGTTTGTCCCCTGAGCAACTGACCGAACTGGACATTCACGTTGTGCCTCTCATCGTTACGCTTGAGGGCAAGTCCTACCGCGAAGGCGTGGATATCCAACCGGGTGAATTCTATCGCTTGCTGGCAGCGACCGACAGTCTTCCTGTCACGTCGCAGCCCTCGGCGGGAGAATTTGCCGAGATTTATCGGCGGTTGGCAGCCACCGACCCGGACATTCTGTCCATTCATATGACTTCGGGTCTGAGCGGCACGTTCAACGCGGCCCAAGCAGGAGCAGAATTGGCGCCGGAGGCGAACGTCACCCACGTTGATACAAAAACTCTATCTGCCGCAGCGGGATGGCAGGTGGAGGCGGCCGCCCGAGCACTGAAGGCTGGTTGGACGAAAGAGCAGGTTCTGGCTTTGATGGAGCGTATCTCTGCTGCCAGCGACAGCATGTACACGCTGAAAGAACTCAAGTACTTGATCCACGGCGGACGCATCAGTCATATGAAAGGGTTGGTAGCCTCGATGCTGAATATCAAGCCGCTGATCGGGGTGGAAAAAGTGAACGGAACTTATGTGCAACTCGGCCAGGTACGAACGTTCAAGCGAGCGGTCAAAGGGTTAGTTGATCTGATGGCCGACCAGCACGTGCCTGGCAGTGCATTGCGTGTGCAGGTGCTCCATTCATACAATCCCGAAGGGGCGGCTATGTTACGCGAGTTAGTAGATCAACGATTTGATTGCACCTGGCTGCCAGTTGGTCCTATGTCTCTTGTGCTGGGCGCCCATACTGGCCCCAGTATGGTGGGTGTTGCTTATGCGTCTTTGGCGGCTTTTGCCGATATTCCATAGAGGTGTCCGACCCCGCCCGCCCGCGCAAGTCCCAGCGTGAGTGACGGCGAAAACGACCGCCCCGACCTGCAATGGTCGGGGCGGTTTGTAAATTTGTACTGAACCCCTTGGCGAGAAGCCAACAGGACAGCCCAGTGCGCCTGTCTGCCACAGGCAGGGGAAACCGTCACGCGGGGTTGTGTGTCCAGCGAAGGCTGGCGTGTTCAGCGGGAGACAGTCCCGTCGGGGTAAAAGCCAGGAGCCCCGTAGCTAGGGTAGCAGGGTGGAGGGAAACCGAAATTCTGAAGCCTATCGACAATGCCATCTGAGGGATGGCAGCGAGTCACCAGGCCGTAACAAAAGTGAACGCATAGGTGGCCTCGAAAGTGCGAAGCCCCGGAGGCCGAGCCTGCATCCCAGAGGCGAAGGCAGCATGGGCAGCGGAAGGCTGGCATTGACGGCTGACCCACTCCGGCGGGGTGGTAGCGACAGCATGGTGACAAGGACACGCTAAGCAACTGGAGAAGCCCTCCTCGCCCCAGGGAGAAATCACTGGAGAAAGGTAGGCCCAATAACCAGCAACACTGGGAAATGGGTTGAAGGCGAGAGGGTGGCGGATGGGTCCGTAGTAGCGATGAACCGGGGTAATGCCTGGGGAGCAAAGGGGCCCTGCTGTTGGTAATTCCTCCGACAAAACGGGAGGTAGGGACGAGATGACAAAGGCGTCCATTGATCTGCAAGACCTGAGACGGAGGATATACGTCAAGGCGAAGGCCGACAAGACCTGGCGGTTCTGGGGACTATACGTTCACGTATGCAAGAAGGAAACACTGTACGAAGCGTACAAGATGGCTAAACAAAACAAAGGTGGGCCAGGGATAGATGGGGTTACCTTCGAGGCCATTGAGGAAAGTGGAGTGGAAGCGTTTCTGGAGGAGATACGGCAAGAACTGGTCACAGGCACGTACTGGCCTATGAGGAATCGACGCAAGGAGATACCCAAAGGGAACGGGAAGGTCAGAGTTCTAGGGATTCCGACGATTCGAGACCGAGTAGTACAGGGAGCACTCAAGCTCATCTTGGAGCCGATCTTCGAGGCGGACTTTCAAGAAGGGTCGTATGGATACCGACCGAGACGAGCAGCCCATCAAGCGGTTGAACGAGTAGCAAGGGCAATCGTAGAGTACAAAACGCGAGTCATAGATGTAGACCTGCGGGCGTACTTTGACACAGTACGACACGATCTGTTGCTGAGGAAAGTGGCAGAGAGAGTCAACGATGGTGACGTGATGAGACTACTCAAACGAATCCTGAAAGCCAGTGGGAAACGGGGAGTACCGCAAGGGGGCGTGATCTCACCGCTCTTGTCAAATCTATACCTCAACGAGGTAGATAAGATGCTGGAGCGAGCAAAAGAGGTAACACGAGAAAGGCAATATAGCCACATAGAATATGCCCGCTACGCGGATGACCTGGTGATATTGGTAGATGGATACCGACGGTGGGACTGGTTGGAGAAGGCGGCGTACCAACGACTGCTTGAAGAGTTGGCCGAACTGGACGTACAGCTTAACGAGGACAAAACAGGACGGGTGGATCTGACCGAAGGGGGGAGCTTCAGTTTCTTGGGCTTTGAATTCCGACGGGTAAAGACACGTCGAGGAAAATGGAGAGCGCAAATAACACCGACGAAGAAGGCACGCAACTCTCTACTGAGCAATCTCAAGGAAGTGTTTCGAAGCTACCAGTCCCAACCGGTGAAGAGGGTGATAGAACGGATTAACCCTATACTGAGGGGTTGGGTGAACTACTTTCGGATAGGTCACTCCAGTCGGTGCTTTGGATACGTGAAAGACTGGGTCGAGAAGAAGATACGGCGACACTTGATGCGTGCACGGAAGCGCAAGGGTTTCGGTTGGAACAGATGGAGTAGGAAGTGGTTGTACCAAGCGCTGGGACTGTATGGAGACTACCAGGTGCGGTACTACCAGAATCCGAAAGTGCTGCCAGCGCGATAGGTCGCATAAGCCTTGGCAAGAAGCCAACAGGACAGCCCAGTATGGGAAATCCATACGCTGGGTTGGACGAGGCGGGAGCTGGAAACGTGGCTATGGAAGCCGGACTGAGGTCCACAACGAAAGACGTGGAAAAGCCACCGGACCCTAAAGTGCGCGCGCCTGCTCTCGACCCTACCTGAAGTAGCGGTGGTGGTCGAGAGACCCCTGCCGACTATAACTTATCGTTAGGCACCGTGTTAAAAGCAAGGAGGGTGGATCATGACGAAGGGTAATGACAGTCGTAATCGGGTCACGAAATGGATACGCTGGATTGCCCGAATCTGGGGCTTTCCGATCATAGTTTACGCTCTACTTATGCTTATCGGTTATGCATGGAACTGGGTGACAACCGGTGTAGCAGACCCGCATGCGGTGGAGGACTATCCTCCCATAGAAGCCCTACCCCCGATCTTTATGTTTCTGAGTGCCCTGGGATTGGGCATTGCCTGGCGTTGGGAGCGATTGGGAGGAACGATTACCATTGTTTTCCAGCTGGCAGCGCTCTCGTTGCTTCCAATTCATAGTCCGATCACTCACGATTTCCCCCGTTCAGCGGTTCCCTATCTTCTGTCGATGATAATAACCACCCCTGGAATATTATTCCTGGTGTGTTGGTGGCGATCAAGAAAGAGGGCAATCCCTAACGACAGCGCCTAAGTTATGGTCGCTGGGGCGGTCGCCCGCTCCGCGCAAGCCCCCGCGTGAGTGACGGCGAAACGACCGCCCTGGCCTGCTATGGTTGGAGCGGTTTGCGTTTGACTTCTGTGCAGAGCTGCAATATACTATGTGCGTGTGACCAACAAGAGTGCCCCACGACTGGATCAGATTGCCGGAACCACCCACTGTCGAGGTATCACGAAGGGCCAGATGATGCTACCTACTCTCTCCCCCCAGGAATTTGTTGCCAAGTGGAGCCAAATCCGGCTCAAGGAAATGACCGTTGCCCAGAGCCATTTCATCGACGTCTGTGCTCTGGTCGACCACTCGCCTCCCCTTGACGCCGACCCCCACGGCCAGTTTTTCACCTTTGAAGCCAGCACCGAGAAAACCGGCGGCCAGCGGGGCCGCGCCGACGTGTGGTACAAAGGCCGCTTCATCTGGGAATACAAGGGCGCGCGCGCCGATCTCGATAAAGCCTACCAGCAGCTTTTGCTCTACCGCGAATCCTTGGGCAACCCGCCGCTGCTCATCACCTCCGACACGCAGCGCATCATCATCCACACCAATTTCACCAACACCGTCAAGCGCGTTTACGAGATTGACTTTGAGCGCCTGCTCAAGGGTGACGGTCTGGCCCTGCTCAAGCGCGCTTTCCACGATCCGCAATCGCTGGAACCGGATCAGACCCAGGAGCAGGTAACCCGCGCCACTGTCAATATGTTCGTGACCGTGGTGGACACGCTCAAGAAGTGGGAACGCGCCGCCGATCCCGAACGGCTGGGCCATTTCATCGTGCGCCTCTTTTTCTGCCTCTTTGCCGAAGACCTGGGCCTGTTGCCCGGCGACGTTTTCACCCAACTGGTGGGCTACCAGGAACGCGGCCTTCGCCAGTTTGTCAGCAGCCTGCGCGCCCTCTTTGCCGCCATGCGCGATGGCGGCACCTTTGGCTTTTATCCCATCCGCCATTTTGACGGCGGCCTCTTTGACGACGATTACGTTCCCGACCTGCCCAGCGACATCATGGATGCCCTGCTGCGCGCCTGCCGCCAGGATTGGTCGGGCATTGACCCCTCTATCTTTGGTACGCTGTTCGAGCGGGTGATCGACGAGGCCAAGCGGGCGCAGTTGGGCGCGCATTACACCAGCAAAGACGACATCATGCTCATCGTGGAGCCGGTGCTGATGAAACCCCTGCGCGACCGCTGGTATCAGGTCAAACGAGAGGCAACGCGCCTGATTAAAGGCGATCAACCCACCCAGGCCCACGCCCTGCTGAACGATTTCGCCGTCGAGATTGCCGCCATGCGCGTGCTCGACCCCGCCTGCGGCAGCGGCAACTTTCTCTACGTGGCCCTGCGGCAACTGCTCGACCTGCAAAAGGAGGTCATTGTCTTTGCCAGGCGGCAGGCCCTGGATGAGATTCCCCTCACCGCCGGGCCGGAGCAGCTCTACGGTATTGAGATTGATCCTTACGCCCACGAACTGGCCCAGATCACCGTCTGGATCGGCTACCTGCAGTGGCGCTTTGAGAACGGCTTTGCCGAGGTGGCCGAGCCGGTGCTGCGCCCGCTGGCTAACATCGAATGCAAGGATGCAGTGCTGGCCTACGACGCCGACGACAATACCATCGAATCAGAATGGCCGGAAGCGGATGTTGTAGTTAGCAACCCACCTTTTTTGGGTACACAAAAGATGCGGAAAGAATTAGGTGATGACTATGTTGATAAGTTGCGAAGATTGTATCAAGGACGTTTATGGGGTAAGCACGACTTGGTTTGTTTTTGGTTTGAAAACGCACGTGCGATGATTGAGAAGGGTAAACTGAAAAGGGCGGGTTTGATCGCGACGAATTCGATTCGACAGGGAGCAAGCCGGCATGTGCTAGAGCGAATCAAGGAAACCGGCAGTATTTTTATGGCATGGAGCGATCAGCCTTGGAAGCAGGACGGCGCGGCTGTACGTGTATCAATTGTAGGTTTTGATGACGGAAGTGCAAGAACGATTATGCTGGATGGCAAGAACGTCAAAAATATCACAGCTGATCTGAGAAGCGGCCCTGACTTGACCAAGGCTGTCAGGCTCAAGGAAAATGAGGGCATTGCATTCTACGGTACGATTAAGGGTGGTCCATTTGACATTGATGCGGCAACGGCAAGGACTCTTTTGGCTGCGACGAATGCAAGTAGTCGTTCTAATGAGGAAGTAGTCAAACCATGGGTGAATGGTACCGATATTACTCGGCGACCACGCAACATGTGGATTATTGATTTTGGCGTTGATATGCCATTGGAAGAAGCCGAACTGTACGAGATGCCATTTGAATATGTACATAGTCATGTCAAGCCAATGCGCGACAAGGTCCGAAGGAAAAAATACCGAGAAAAATGGTGGCTGTTTTCAGAACCTTGCGTTGGTATGCGGCAGGCCATAGCTCCGCTTTCTCGTTTCATTGTGACAACGATGATTGCCAAGTATCGTCTGTTTGCTTGGTTGAAACATCCGACCATCCCTGATCAGAGGGTTGTAATTATCGCACGCGATGACGACTACTTTTTTGGCGCACTGCATTCGAAACTACACGAGCAGTGGGCGCTGAGAACGTGTAGCTGGATAGGAAAAGGCAATGACCCCTCCTACGCACCCACTGCAACTTTCCAAACCTTCCCCTTCCCCTGGCCGCCGGGGCAGGAGCCAAGCGAGGACAAAGACCCCCGCGTGGCGGCGATTGCCGAGGCGGCGCGGGAACTGGTGGCTTTCCGGCAAGCGTGGCTCCACCCGGAGGGCGTGGGCATCATCATCAGCGAGCGGCAGGTGAAGAAGCGCACGCTAACCAACCTTTACAACGCGCTGGTTCATTACCGGGAGAATGTGCGGGGTAAAGACCGCAACCCTCACCGCTGGAAGGAGGCCGTCGGCGGCATTATCGCGTTGGAAGAGATCGAGACGCTGGATCACATTCACAACGAACTGGATCGAGCCGTATTCGATGCCTACGGCTGGCCCCACGGCTTGAGCGACGAGGAGATACTGGAGCGGCTGCTGGCGCTGAACCTGGAACGGGCGGCGGGGTGAGCAACAGACGACTGCCCCCGAACTTACAGAACGCATCATACGCCAAGGTCGCGCCCTGGTGCGGGCAATCGAGGCGCTGGGTACGATAGAGCCTACAGGCCAATTGAGCGGACACTGGCGCGGTTGCTCCTGGCGGCGTACAAGCGCAGGCTACGTGCAATCATGGAGGCTGCGCCCGATTGGGTGAGCAAGGAGATACTGAACGCCAGCGAGCGTATAGGCGACACGCGGGCGGCGCAATGGGTGAGTAGGAACTAATGAGCAAGCCACTTCGGCTCATCCTGCTACCGGCGATAGTGTCAACCGTGTGCATGTACA
>JAUWOI010000222.1 GCA_030612185.1 Anaerolineae bacterium | reverse complement strand
GTAGAAGGTGCCGACTTCGACGCCGAGGGCTCCGCCAGCGCGAGCCAGGCGGCGGCGGAAACCGGCCACCTGGGGGAAGTTGGGCAGGACAACCCAGACAGGGGCAAGAGGAGCGGAGGCCCGCAGTCGACGGACGCGGGCGATAGCGTGGGCGGTCTTGCCGCCCCCGGCGGGAGCCACAATCAGATAAACCATAGGGTAACCCATTGGCCTCATGTGCTATTCGTGTCCTGCCTTGCCTGGGAAAGAGACCTCGTATTTGATAATCAAGGGAATGGAGCTTGCTGCCGCTTTGCCAACGAGGATTGCCTGGAGCGACTCTGGAGGAGTTCCGAGATAGGTCACCAGCCTCACCCAATCAGAGTCCATGAAGTCCTCAAACACTCTCTTATCGTTAACGCTCACCGTTTTCATAGCAAACAAGGTGTTGCATTGAGAAAGCACGCCTTTGTCAATGAAGGCCGATCGCTGTGATGCCACAATTGCCCCGACGCCATACTTCCTGGCGTGTAGCATCAGGTTTCGCAACTCACCTTCACAGTAGCGGCGAGCACTCTCATCTGCTCCAATTGAAAATCCCCTTTCCGGTGCATGGATATGTGCTTCCTCTACAACCAAGCAGACCCTTGCTTGCGGGTCTCCCGTCCCAGGAATGAATGGAGTCAATCCCTCTTCCAAAGCCAGTCCAAGCAGCCTTTTTGCGACCAAGCCCACCACCCATCGCTGTTCGTCGATGGAGAGATTGTGCAGTCTTATGATCAGGATTGGCTTACTCCAGTCCCCAGTTTGTGTGTACCACTGGCCGAGGATTGCGAGGCAATCGGTGCCCTTGTCCTGCTCAGGTCTGCTCACCAAATACCTGCGGGGGTACCACTCCTGTGTGAACTCATCCAGAAATCGCTGCAGCGCCTTGCCCTTATGAGACCTTCCGTCAAGACTACCCCGCCTGGGAGATATTGTCAAATGTTGTGGTGGTGGATTAATCTTGGGCAGACAGCCCCAGCAAATCGATCACATTGTCGGCGAATATGTTATATGCGTCGCTACAGGTGAACAGCAGCACTTGATGCTCCTGAGCGATTTCTTTGCACAATGCCATTGCTTGCTCACGTCTGTCTGGATCGAACTTCACAAAGGGATCATCCAGTAGCAAGGGGGGCTTCGTATCACGATAGAGGAGATCGAGCAGGGCCAGCCGTGCCGCCAGGTAGAGTTGATCCACTGTGCCCCGACTCAACTCGCCACTGTCTGGCGTAACCCAGTCTCCTTTCTCTTGGCTGAACACCCGTAGATTCAAGTCATCATCAGCTTCCACCTGATCATAGCGTCCCTGCGTGATGCGGCTAAGGTAGACTCCGATCCTGGGCTCCAGCTCATCGCGGGCCGAGCGCATAGTCTGCTCTTTGGCCTGCCTTATCACGTCGCGCGTCAGTTGATAGACATCCAACCACCCTTTCAGGTGGGCCAGGGACCGCTCGGAGGCGGCCTTTTGCTCCTCCAGACAGTGAACATCCTCAATGGTGTAAGTCGCATCGTCGCGTCGCATCTGGTACTTGACCTGCTCTTGCTTCTTCTCGACCAGATCATCTTCCAGGCGCTTGATATATTGCTTGAGTTCCTGATACTGAATAGGCGTAATCTCGACCGCCTTTCGCATCTCCGGGTCTTTCAGGGCCTCCTCCGCATCACGGCGGTGACGTGACGCAGTCTTGCGCCCCTTGATCAATGCCTCCAGTGTCTGATCTCCCAGAAATGCACCACGCCGGGTCTGAGCATCCCGTCGCTGGTTCAAAAGCGTCCTACACTCGGAAAGCCTCTGCGAGAATTCATCCCAGGCTGCGCATTCAAAAGGAGCCAACCCTTCGGCCAAGTGCGTTGTCACCCGCTGTAGATAGTCCTGACTCTTCGCCAGGTCTGCTTCACGGGCGGCGATCTGGGAACTTAGATCGAGTGGACGTGGCCGGCTCAGGACAACCACAAGCCAGATCAGACAACCAATACCTATCAGCAGCCCAAGCAGGCCAACCAGGATGCCAGCAACCGATGAACGCGCCACGCCGATCCCAACACCTATCAGAAGTAACACGAATCCAGTCCCGACTCCAACGAGAGGGACTATTGGTAAGCCTGGTCTGGTCCGGGTCTCGGTGGGCTGTCTGGTTTTGAGTTGCTTCAATTCAGCCGACCGCCGCTCAATTTCTTCTCGCAACATCTCAGCTCGCTGGTGAAGTTTCGCCAGTTGCTGTTCGACTTCTGAGTCAATGGCATCAAATTCTGGATACGCCCTTAGAGCCTCATTTGCCTGCTCTATATGCTTCTGCGCCTCCTCGATCTGCTCAATCTTGGCTTCAAGTTCCGCTTCTTTGGCTTGCCAGATATCTCGCTGTTCTACCCACTCAAGGCGCCTATCGCACAAATCCCTGAGTAACCGCTTAGGAGCCAATGCCTCTTCTATCTCCTCGATTTGGACCTCAAGGGCAATCAATTGCTCCTTGGCTTGTTCCACCCGCTCCACCTGTGAGCATATTTCGGACAGCCGCCTCTCTATGTCGCCAATCTCATCCTGCTTCACCTTGATCGGGCCAGGATTCCTCGGCGCATGAGTCCGCCAACCCCGTTCCATCTCAGCGATCTTGGTATCCAGGTCTTTGAGAACAGCCGAGACTGTTGTTTCATCTGCACCACCGCCGGTGACAACGCTCTGCAGTTGATCACCTATCTCGCGATGGCCGGCCGAAATCTGGTCAATGGCATCCTGCTCCACGCACACGGTGCTCTGAAACAACTTCAACGAGCCATAGCCCAGTATCTCACTGATGGCCCGCTGAACTGAGTCAACGTCTTCTTCCTTCCCACCCGTCCGCAAATTGGTCAGGCAGACGCTCTGGGCATTCCAGTCCTTCTTCAGACGATAGGGGGTTCCGCTCTCGTCTGTGAAGTCCAACGTAATGCTGAAAGGGCTGTTCCCACCCCACGAGATGTGATCGTCCACGCGCTTGACTCGTTCCAGAGTCGTACGACGGGGATTCCCCAGCAGCGCAAAGAGGATCGCTTCTTGTAGGGTGGTCTTGCCTACTTCGTTAGGCCCCTTGATGATATTCAATCCTGGCTGGAATGTGTACTCTTGTTGATCAAACTGCCGAAACCGTTCCAAGGCGATACGTTGTAGAAGCATCACAGCACCCTCCTGCCTTGTAGCAAGGCCACGCCCACCTGGAGCGCTTGTTCAGCTCGCCGACGTTGTGTGTCATCGGTCGCATCTTTTATTCGCGCTTGCATCAGGCGGACGAACTTGCCTACTACCAGTTCTTCGGGAAAGTCATCTGGAGAGATCGTCGCTGGTTGTGGGTGGGACTGATCGGAACACTCGATGTGGTAGAAATAAGGAGCAAGATATTGCTCCGTCTTCTCCGTATCCAGCACTGCCCCCGGTTCCACAAGTCCAGAAAGTGTGATCTTCAGCATCAAGTTGGAATCGGCGCGAGCCCTGATCTCTTCCACAATCTGAGTTGCCGATTTCCCAGCCACGTCAACCGAGATCCCATCGGTCGAAATGGTCCCCACCCGTTCTGGACGGACTTGCACACCGTTTTCGTCCATCTCGACGCAGGCCACATAGCCGGCGCCTTTCTGATGCAGTGCGGTTGGTTCAGGAGCGCCTGAGTAGAAGGCTTTCACCCCACCTTGTGAGTAATCTGCGAAAGCGTGCCAATCACCCATTGCCACGTAATCCATACCACTGGCGCTGATTTCCTCGGGTCGGATCGGCCGGGGTGGATCAACGATATCTGGCCGAACCAGATTACCGTGTGCCAGCGCAACGTGCCAACGCATTGCCCCTGTTCGGGTCAGGCCACGCAGCGGGCTGAGATGGGATTGATTGGACAAGATTGCATTACCGTAGACAGCCACATCAAGCTCGGCGAATTCCCGGATTGTGGGCTGCTCAGTGAAGATGATCGCGTTATCTGGGAAACGAGCCTTGCGATACACCGAGGTATCATTGTAGCAGTCGTGGTTACCAGGCAGGATGCAAACAGGGATATCCAGCCTAGCGATCTGGGAGGTGACGAAATCCATGGTGTCCTGATGGGGGCGATTGTCGTTGAAGAGATCGCCAGTAATCAACAGCAGGTCAAATTCGGCTTCAGCCACCATGTCCACAATGCGCCGAAACGTCTCGCGTAGATGCTGGCGGTGCCGTTGTCCTGTGTTACCCAGGAAGTGAAACGGCGCGTCAAGTTGGACATCAGATGTATGTAGCATTTTTACCACCAGTCACCTCCCAAAATCATTGAACCGCACGCGACTTACAATCTCACCTCTGCTACCCGCTGCCGCCCCAGGCTCACCGCTCCAGATCCCTCGTCGATTGCTCAACGCCTGCCAGAACTCTACGGCACGATGGATGGCAAGTCGCCTCTGTCACAGACACCCCCACCAACAATTCTACATAACGGGTGGGTTGAGCCGCCGGGCGGATGCGGGAAAGAGCTTTTGCCACAGCACCCACCGAAAGCGCGTGGAGCAGTCGAAAAACGCCGAGATTAGCCCGGTCGGCTCCAACCAGTGGTTGGGCGGCGTTCACGTTGCGGTTAAAACTGCACTGTATAAGATGCAACAACTCCATCAGCACCAATAATTAAGATGTCAATAATGTCACAACCACCCGTACAATTGACGTTAGATGGTGATTTGACATTATAGTTGACCCCATTGTCAAGACCACCAACAGGCGAAAATAAGCAAGACTTTCAATTTAAGGTTCGACGTTCAGAATGTCCAAAGTGGACCTCGGCAGGCGGCGCAGATAGAGGGAATCAACCGCCGGTTGACGCGGGCGGTAGAGAGCAAACCCCAATTCAACTCTTCAGTCATCTCTTGCATCCTCACGCAACAAGTTTCACGCGTTACTTCCAGCGTGTCAAAATCGTCTCCCGCTGGAACAGCTTGATGGCAAAATAGAGCGCCAGACAATCCAGCGCCAGGGTGACGGCGGCCGCCACGACAACCATCGGCACACTCAAAAAGATCTTTCCCGCCAGGACCACTATGCTCAAAGCAACGATGGGAACGACAAAGATGCCGGTCACTTGCTGCGCAGCCCGGGGGTCGTTCATCCGCGAGGAGACGATCACTCCACTGAAAACCGAGAGCAGAGCCAGCAGCGGGCTGAGCAGGGCCATGCCGACGATCCAGACCGGCCGGATCAGCGCCAGAAAAACCAGTTCCGGCATGATGAAATAGCCGCCGATGACAAGGACGATAAAACTGAACCAGGTGAGCACCACCGAGGGGACCACAGCCGCGATGCTCTTGCCCACCAACAACTCCCACACGGAAATGGGCGTCGCCAGTAACGGCTCCAAACTTTTGGTCTCTTTTTCGCCCACAATGCTGTAAGCGGCGATGTAAACCGGCATCATCATAGGGATTAGCAAAAAGTAAAACAGGTATTGGTCGTTCATCAGAATCAAAAAGGCGTGCATGGGGTCCATGTCTTGCAACTCGGCCGGGATGATGCTCAGGTCGTCCTCATCCATCTTGGCCTCGCCCATTTCACCTTCAATGTAGAGCATAAAATAGGCGGTACCCAACACCATCGCCACCAACAGGATGGGGAGCAGCGCCATGCTGATGACGATCATTTTGTTCTTGCGGGCGTCGGCGACTTCTTTTTCCACAATGGCTAGAATCTTGGCTCCATTCATCGCCCCACCTCCGGCTCGTCTTCTTCAATGAGCGTGAAATAAATATCTTCCAGCGAATGGCGCAACTCGTTGACAAACTGAACCCCACCGCCGGCGGCGACGATTCGCTCCACCAGAATCGGGTTTTGCTGCTCTGGATTGTCCAGGCTGACCACCAGCGTATTATCCACCTGCTGCATCTCTTTGACAAATGGCAACTCGCTCACCGCCGCCCGTACCGGCTCGGTGACGGCCGCCAGGTGAACCACCACCCGCCGGCCGTAGAGCGAGCGACGCAGGTTAGCCGGGCTGTCCACCTGGATCAGCTTTTGTTTGATGATCCCGATCCGGTCCGCCAGCCGGTCGGCTTCGTCCAGGTTGTGGGTGCAGAGAAAGATGGTGCGGCCGGCCCCTTTTACCTGGCTGATAAAGTCGCGCACCGTGCGGGCTGCTTCCGGGTCCAGCGCGGCCGTGGGTTCGTCCAGGAAGAGCAGCGGCGGCTCGTGCAGCAACGCGCGGGCTATAGCCAGCCTTTGCTTCATCCCCTTGGAAAAGCCGCCCACCGGCTCGTCCCGTCGCTCCCACAATCCGAGGAAGCGCAGGTACTTTTCCACCTGCCCCGCCACGTCCTCCACCTCGTACAACTTGGCATACAGGGTCAGGTTCTGCACCGCGTCCAGCCGCTCGTAGAGGCCGGGCGCTTCGGTGAGGATGCCCACGCTGCGCCGGATGTCCATATTGTCCGCTCCCAACTGGTGGCCGTTGACCCAGGCGCGGCCGGCCGTGGGTCCAATGAGCGCCGCCAGCATCCGCACCGTCGTCGTTTTGCCGGCCCCGTTTGGTCCCAGGAAGGCGAATACCTCACCCCGCTCCACGTGCAGGGTCAAGTTTTCCACCGCCAGGTTGTCGCCAAATCGTTTGGTCAGTCCTTCGGTTCTGATCATGGCAAATCCTCACTTAACGGGATACAGACAAAGGACGGACGACGAAAACCTATCCTTCGTCCTTTGTCACCTCTCATATTTCGACTTTTCTATCTGCCGCCGCAGCCTCTCTTCCGGCGTGCGCGGCCGTTGGGGAGCGGCCGGCAGGGGCGGCAAAGTAGGGACGATGCCTTGCGCCTGCTCATCCGCTTCCGGCCGGAACACCAGGATGATCCCCAACGCCAGCAATGCAAAGAGGCCAATCACTCCTTCGGTGGCGATGGGTTGCCAGCCGGCCTCGACCGTGGTCAGCGCCAGCGCATTGACGGCCGCGTGCAGCCCAATCGCCAATATCCAATAACCAGGCTTTCTTCGGACCACCGCCTGCAACACCAATACCGCCATCCCCACATGGAAGGTGATGGAAAAGAGCCGCTCGACGGCTGCCAGCAGCGGCATCATCCATTCTTGCCCCCAATAGACCTCCAGTTGTCCCTGCAACTGGGCCGCCTGCCCGGCCGGAAGCCCCCACGTCTCCAGGTCTGTCCCCTGCAACACAGTCAT
>JAUWOI010000313.1 GCA_030612185.1 Anaerolineae bacterium | reverse complement strand
GTGTGCAGCCGCTCTCCTCGGTCACGTCGGGCACGGGGGTCTGGGTGGGGCCGGGGGTAGGGGTAACTTGGGCAGCGCCCTGCGCGACGTGGAGCGTGATGGAGACGGGCTGGGAGGCCTGGTCTGCGGTGTTGTAGGCGATGACGTGGATGGTGACGTCGCCGGGGGCCTCAGGGACCCAGGGTTGGGCGATAGCGAACGTGGTGGGCGTACCATCAACCGGCGGGTCCGCGCGGACGACGACGGAGTTGACCAGGAGTTCGACGTGGGCGATGCCCTTCTCGTCGGAGGCGGAGGATTGGATAAGCACCTGCTGACCGGCGACGACGGTCGAGCCATCGGCCGGGGAGATGATGACCACGGTGGGGCCCTTGCCCTTGCTGGGCAGGCCGCAGGCTAGCATGGGGACAATCGCTGCGACGACCAGGGCCAGCAGCGCCTGCACAACTGATGAACGTCTCTTGTTCACGACACCCTCCTTTACTAATCACCAATTTACCATTTTACTCGATTATAGCCGCTTTCCGCGTCGTAAGCAAGAGTCGAAGTCGTGCTTCTTGAGTTGTGGACCAACCTCCTGTATAATGAAAGCGGTACACTATAGAATTACTCTACAACATTTGCGTTGTCCGCGAGAATCATGATCTGCTACCTGCAAACTTGCAAACTTGCGGCTTTGCCGCGCTATGCTACTCAAAACACAATTCCTGAATACACCCGGGCAGCACTGGCCCGAATGAAGGAGCGAATACCGTGAACCAGAACAATCTGAAAGTACAGTCGCAGATAACTTTCCTTTATTACCGCGACCTTCAGCCGATCTCAAGGTTTTACCAAGATATCATGGGGTTCACACTGATCGAGGATCAAGAGTGGGCAAAGATATATCGCGTCAACAGGAATGCATATCTGGGGATTGTAGACGAAGCAAGGGGATTCCACAAAGCACGAGAGAAGAACGCAGTGCTCATTACATTCGTCGTCGGCGATGTGTCCTGGTGGTACGACTACCTGAGGCATAAGGGCGTCGAGGCGCTGACCGAGTTGCGGGAGATAGAAGACATCCAGGTTCGGTGCTTTTTCCTGGAGGACCCAGGCGGGTATGCCATTGAGGTACAGCAGTTCCTCAAGCCAAACGTCGCGCAGGTATTTTCTTGAATTCTCAGATACGTTCTGAGTGGATGAAATCGCTTGGGCTGGCACCGGTCCAGCGTTGCTCGTCTTGAGCCTGTTCTCTCCGGGCACTGATTCAGTTTGCCCTGCCCGCTCCACCGTGTTATACTTTCCGTCAAACGGAGAAGCATTTGCTGCTCTCTACAACCACACGAGCATCCAACTATGTCAGTTTCCAATCCAGGCAACATCCCCGAACAAGGTCAGATCGTTACAGTGCGGCAACGACGTTACGTCGTGACGGATGTCTTGCCCAGCACCCTGCCCCCGCCCCCCTTGGGTAGCCAAGCCGCCCTTCAGAACCTTGTGACCCTCACTTCAATCGACGACGACGCGCTGGGGGAAGGCTTACAGGTGGTCTGGGAATTGGAACCAGGCGCGCGTGTCAGCGAAAAGGTAGAGCTACCCGATCCCACAGGTTTTGACCCACCCCAGCGCCTCGACGCCTTTCTCGACGCGGTACGCTGGGGGGCGATTGCCTCGGCCGATATTAGCGCCCTGCAGGCCCCGTTCCGCAGTGGCGTCGAAATCGAGGATTACCAACTCGATCCACTGGTGCGGGCGGTGCAGATGCCTCGGGTCAACCTGCTCATTGCCGACGACGTGGGGCTGGGCAAGACGATAGAGGCAGGACTGGTGATCCAGGAACTCATCGTGCGCAACCGGGCGCGAACGGTACTGGTCGTTTGCCCTGCCGGCCTGCAGATCCACTGGCGCGACCAGATGCGGGACAAGTTCGGGCTGGAATTCCGCATTGTGGACAGCCAGTTGATGCAGCAACTGCGCCGCAGCCGTGGGATCCACGTCAACCCCTGGTCGCATTTTCCGCGCCTCATTACGTCCATTGACTTCCTGAAGCGGGAACGGCCCATGCGCCTGTTCCGCGAAGCCTTGCCCGACAAAACCACCTATCCCCGCCGTTTCGACATCCTGGTGGTGGACGAAGCCCACAACGTCGCCCCATCGGGAACCGGTCGCTACGCGATAGATTCCCTGCGAACCCAGGCCGTTCGTACCATCGCCCCGCACTTTGAGCACAAACTGTTCCTCACGGCGACCCCGCACAATGGCTATCGGGAGAGTTTCTCGGCACTGCTCGAACTGCTGGACAACCAGCGCTTTGCCCGCGGCGTAGTGCCTGATCAACGGCAATTAGAGGCCGTGATGGTGCGACGACTCAAGTCGGAATTCGTGGACGAGTGGGATGGCAAACCTCGCTTCCCACAACGCCGCTTGCACGTGATCGAAGTCGCCTACTCGGAGGAAGAGAAGCAAGTGCATGCCTGGCTCAAAGAGTACACCGGACTGCGCCAGGCTAGTGCCCAGGAGAACGCTGAACGCTTCGCCACCGAGTTTGTCCTCAAACTCCTCAAGAAGCGACTGTTTTCCTCTCCGGCGGCCTTTGCTACGACCCTGGCGAAACACGAGCAATCTCTGGTTGAAACGGTTGAAACCACGCAGCGAGCCAAACGGTCGGCCCGCCCCTCGGTGGGCATCCTGCGCCGCCAGATTGCTCAGATAGACGAGGATTACGCCGACGATGACGAGTACGAAGAGGCCACCAGCGGAGCCGTAGATACGGCCACCCGGATGTTCCGGGAACCTGGCCCCCGTGAGCGTTGGCTGTTAGACCAGATGCGCCAGTGGGCCGCGAGGGCCACGGCCCAGCGCGATTGCAAGACCAAGGCTCTGATCAAACAACTGCGCGAGATCGTCAAGCCCGGCGGGAAGTGGTCTGATGAGCGAGTCATCATCTTCACCGAGTACCGCGCGACACAGAACTGGCTGCACGAGATCCTGGTGGCCGAGGGGTTGGCGACTGGCGACCGGCTGATGACGCTATATGGTGGCATGGATAGCGAACAGCGCGAGCGAATCAAGGCCGCGTTCCAGGCCAGCCCCGACCAGAGCCCGGTGCGTATCTTGCTGGCCACCGATGCGGCGTCGGAAGGCATTGACCTGCAGAATCACTGCCACCGCCTGATACACCTGGAGATCCCCTGGAATCCGAACCGGATGGAACAGCGCAACGGCCGCATTGACCGGCACGGCCAAAGACACGACCCGCTGATCTATCACTTTGCGGGCCAGGGCTACAAGCGGCGGGTGTCCGATGCCCGAGCCGTACCCCCCAGCGACCTCGAAGCCGACCTGGAGTTCCTGGTGCGAGCCGCCGAAAAGGTGGAACAGATCCGCGAGGACCTGGGCAAAGTGGGGCCGGTCATCGCCCAGCAGGTGGAGGAGGCGATGCTGGGCCGGCGTACCCAGTTGGAGACGCAACTGGCCGAGGAAGAGGCGGGAGCGGTGCGCAAGATGCTCAAGTTTGAGCGTGACCTGCTCAGGCAAATTCAGCGCCACTACCAGCAATTGCAGGAAACCCGCCAAACCTTGCACCTGACGCCGGAGCACGTGCAGTCCGTGGTGCACATTGCCCTGGAACTGGCCGGACAGCTCCCTTTGCGCCCCATTGACCTGTCAGGTCTTTACGGTCTTCACAGGCGTTCCACCTGCCCCCGTTGAGCGGCAGTTGGATCGCGTGCACCGAGGGGTTGGCCCACCCACACACGGGCGAAGTTCGTCCGCTTGTCTTCGACCACCAGATGATCAAGGGTCGTGATGACGTGGTGCTGGCTCACCTCAACCATCGCCTGGTGCAAATGTCGCTCCGCCTGCTGCGGGCCGAGGTCTGGTCGCCGGAGGGACGCCAAGGCTTGTACCGTGTCACCGCCCGGCGCGTCCCCAACCACGCCCTGGATACACCTGCCGTCGTTGCGCACGCTCGCCTGGTGGTGATCGGCGGTGATAGCCACCGGCTGCACGAGGAGATCATCACGGCAGGCGGCTTTATCCACGAGGGGCGCTTCCGCCGGATGAACGTGGGGCAGACCGAGTCCGCCCTGCAGGCAATGCTGGACAAGCCGGTAGCAGTTGAAACACAACAGCGATTAGCGGTATTGTGGCCCACGCTACGGCCTGCGTTGGAGCAAGCGTTGGAAGCCCGGATGAAGGCCCGCACCGCCGGCCTGGAAAGGCTCCTCCGAGAGCGCGCGACCAAGGAGGTCGCCGATATCGAGGCGGTGCTCACCGAACTGGCAGCCGCCATCGAGCAGGAGCTGGCAGCGCCGGCGTACCGCCAGTTGGAACTCTGGAGCAACGCCGAACGCAGCCAACTCACCCGCAACACCCAGGCTTTGCGGGCACGCCTGGATCAGATTCCAGGCGAGATCGAGGCCGAGCAAGCGGCCATCCGCGCGCGCTTTGCCGACCCGCAGCCACGTATGTTCCCTGTGGCTGTGACGTTTCTGGTACCGGAGAGGTTCGACCGGTAGAACCATAGTAGGAATTACTTTGGAGGAGATGAGACGATGAAACTATCAACGGAAGATGTGGCTTTATTCTTCAATCTGATGTGGAGACTACAATTCTACGTCAACCAGCAGCACCAGATTCTATCCGACGCGGGTTCGGTTGAGGATTACGCCGACCTGCCGCTAACGGAAAGAGTTCAGGTGCGGAACGTTCTGTGGGAGAATCCTGAACTGATTGATGCCTACGTTGCCGGAAACCCACATGACCTGCCGGACGAGGATCTAGACATCATCCGTAAATGGAAGCGGTTCGTCCCCGGTACCTTTCAGATCTTTCGCTACTTGAAAAAGCACGCTATCTTTATCCACGAGAACTCTGGCGTGTATGGTGTGTTGGCCCTCTATGACAGCCTGGAAGAGGTGTTGTACGGGCGGCGCTTGCCGGTTATGGTCCAGGCAGTGCTGTTGCCATTCAAGGGGAAGATCGTTTACGACGGGACGTTGAATTCCTACAACATCTACTTTGGTGGGGGCATTCGGTCGCGTCTAAAAGAGGAATACATGACGGCCAAGCAAAATGGCCGTATCATCACCACGTTGGAGCCTGAACTGGCTCAACCTGCCCGGCAGACGCGCGAAAAGCCCGGCAAGGACTGGCGACCGATGGTGGACGACTTGGTCAAGGCGGCCAACAAAATGAAGGGTGGCCCGGCGATTTCAAGTTCAGCCTTCAGCCTGCTCCGCGCCAGCGCCGAACTGGCCCAGGCAGCCGTCCACAACCCGGACGACCTGGATGAACTATGGAAACTAGAACGGCGGGCACGAACGGCGCTCACTCGGCTGCAAACAGCGCTGAACCGGGCGGAACGATAATCGAGTTACTATGTCAATTGCACGACACCACGCCGAATGGCTTTCCCTGCTGGAAATATCCGGTCCCTTCCTCAGCATGCCCGTGCTGATAGGGGCATTCCCACAGGGACTGGAGGCCCGTGACGCCGAGCGGGCCGGTGAGTTGCGGGCCGCCTACGAGGAATGGGCCGACAACCAGGGCGGTCTGCAGCCCGACCCCGCCATCCACACCGCCTGGGTGCGCTACGTGCTGGAAAACACGCTCGACCTGGAAGGAGCCCTGGCCGAAGGCCAGGCCATCCCCGATGGGATCAAGGCACGCTTCCCCGAGTACGGTGAAGTGATCCGCCCAGATTTGATGGTAGTTCCCCCCCTTACTT